>DAOKZM010000182.1:0-6279 GCA_035325665.1 Thermomicrobiales bacterium
AGTAGCGGTACTGCGTGCCGGGGACGATCGTGACGCGGACCGGGTCGGTGTTGGCTGCCGGCTCGCCGTCGAGGATCTGCGGCGTCGTCGGCAGCGGCCGGCCGGCCGGATAGCCCGGGAAGCCGTGGACCGTCAGCCCGGCCGTGTGGCTGAGCAGGTGGCGTAGCGTCAACTCCGGCTGCCAGTCGTCGACCGGCGGGACCTTCCAGGATCGCAGATAGCTGTTCACATCGGTGTTGAGGTCGAGGTCGCCTCGCTCGACCAACCGGAGGACGCCGAGCGCCGCGACTGGCTTGCTGATCGAGCCGGCCTGGAAGAGCGTCTCGCTCGTCGCCGGGTCGGGGTCGCCGGCCTGGCGGGTGCCGTACCCCGTTGCCCAGGCGATCTCGCCGCCGTCGACGACGGCGACCGACAGCCCCGGCGTCCCCAGCCGCGCCATCCGCTCAGCGAGCGTCACCTCGCGGTCCGGGATTGCCGGCGCCCCGCCGCGCACCGTCAACCGCTCGATCCCTGACCCGCCATCATCCTTCGCCACGCCACGCCCCTTCCACGAGCATTCGCGACGAGACGATACAACAAGCGGTGGGACACGGGGAGACCTCACCCCCAGCCCCTCTCCCGCGGGGATAGGGGTGTCATTGATCGGCAGTTGATTCTGCCGTTCTTCGCTCCCCCTCCCTTCGCAGGGGAGGGCGGGGTACCCTCTGGGTCGTGGGAGGGGTTCGTCGCCGCCGAACACCGCAACACGGCGCCCACCGCGCCCGACACACGACACTCCCTCTCCCCGTGGGAGAGGGAGCGGGGGATGAGGCCCCTTCCGTCTTACCTACCGTGCGCCGCCCGGCTCGCCTCCTCGCGGAGCGAGCGGTCCTGGCCGGCGTGCGGGCCTTCGGCGAACTCCTCGACCATCTTGGCGTTGAACGCCGGGATGTCGTCCGGTTTGCGGCTGGTGACGAGGCCCTGATCGACGTTGACCTCGCGGTCGACCCACTTGCCGCCTGCGTTCTTGATGTCGGTCTGGATTGACGGGTAGCTCGTCAGCGTCCGGCCGCGGACGACGGCGGCCTCAACCAGCAGCCACGGGCCGTGGCAGATCGCCGCGACCGGCTTGCGCTGCTCGAAGAAGCCTCGCGTGAAGGCGACCGCCTTGTCGTTCATCCGCAGCTTGTCCGGGTTCATCACGCCGCCGGGCAGCAGCAGCGCGTCGAACTGGTCGGCGTTGGCCGTATCGACCGTCGTGTCGACCTTGAAGGTGTCGCCCCAGGCGCCGCGATTCCAGCCCTTGACGTCGTCTTTCTTCAGCGAGACGACCGTCACCGTCGCTCCGGCATCCTCGAGCGCCTTGCGCGGCTCGGTGAACTCGATCTGCTCGACCCCGTCGGTGAACAGCGCGGCAATTCGCTTGCCGTCCAGGCGGCGTGTCTGATTCGCCATCTATGCGATCCCCTTCCTCTGGAACCACTTGACAGAACGTAGCCAGGGACTCGTCTTCGAACCCCTCTGCCAGAGAGCGCGCAGGGGTCGTGCCATGCGTCGCCGCCCGGCTCCCTGTTGGTCGTGGCCCGGAATCGGCAGAATAGGCGCGAAGGGCAGGCCTTGGCCAGGAAAGGGAGCGATGACGACGATGGACGAGTACGGGATCGAGGGGGTCGTGCGGCGCCCGCCGGTGCGGCACGCGGGCATCCTGCTGCACCCGACCAGCCTGCCCGGACCGGGCGGCATCGGCGACCTCGGCGACGCCGCCGAGCGGTTCGTCGACTGGCTCGTGGCGGCCGGGCAGACGCGCTGGCAGATCCTGCCGCTCGGCCCGACCGGGATGGGCAACTCGCCCTACTCGGCCTTCTCCGCTTTCGCCGGCAACCCCGACCTCGTCGCGCTCGACCGACTCGTTGCCGTCGGGCTGCTCTCGCCGGGCGACCTGCGGGCGGCCGCCGAGGCAGCCGACGCGGACGCTTCCCGGCGGGCGCGGGCGGCAGCGCTGCGGCGCGCCGCCGAGCGCTTCTTCGCCGGCCAGGGGCAGCAGCTGCGGCCGGCGTTCGAGGCGTTTCGCCGCGAGCAGGCCGGCTGGCTGGACGACTACTGCCTGTTCATGGCGATCCGCGAGGAGCAGGGACGGGCGAGCTGGATCGACTGGCCGGAGCCGCAGCGGCTGCGCGAGGCGCGGGCGCTGGCCGAGGCACGCCAGCGGCTGGCGAGCGAGATCGATGCCGTCGCCTTCGCCCAATTCGTCTTCGACCAGCAGTGGGCCGCGCTGCGGCGCTACGCCAACGAGCGGGGCGTGCTGATCTTCGGCGACATCCCGATCTTCGTCGCCTATGACAGCGCCGACGTCTGGGCCAACCGCGAGCAGTTCCAGCTCGACGCCGCGGGACGGCGGGTGCAGGTGGCCGGTGTGCCGCCGGACTACTTCAGCGCAACCGGCCAGCTCTGGGGCAACCCGCTCTACGACTGGGAGCGGATGCGCGGCGACGGCTTCGCCTGGTGGATCGAGCGCTTCCGCGCCGTCTACCGGCTGGTGGACATCGCCCGGATCGACCACTTCCGTGGCTTCGCTGCCTACTGGTCGATCCCGGCCGGCGCGGCGACGGCGATCGAGGGCGCCTGGCGGCCGGGGCCGGGGATCGCGCTGTTCGACGCCGTCCGGCGGGCGCTGGCGCCGGACGACGCGCTGCCGATCGTCGCCGAGGACCTCGGGCTGATCACGCCGGACGTGGATGCTCTGCGGCTCGACGCCGGCTTCCCTGGCATGAGTGTCCTGCAGTTCGCCTTCGGTTCCGGCGCCGACAACCTCTATCTGCCGCATAACATCACCCGCGACACCGTCGTCTACACCGGCACCCACGACAACGACACGACAGCCGGCTGGTATCGCGCGGCGGACGAGCGGGCGCGCGACCACGTCCGACGCTACCTGTCGGTCAGCGGCGATGACATCGCCTGGGACCTCATTCGCGCCGCATCCCGGTCGGTGGCAGGGACGGCGGTCGCGCCGTTGCAGGATGTGCTCTCCCTCGGAAGCGAGGCGCGGATGAACGTGCCGGGTCGGGCCGACGGCAACTGGGGCTGGCAGATGGCGGCCGATGCGCTGGACCCCGGCCTGGCGGCGCGGCTGCGCGAGCTGACCGTGCTCTACGGCCGGCTGGGGATCTGGGAGGACGCATGACGGACGAGCGACGCGCGGTGGTGCTGCTCTCGGGCGGGCTGGACTCGACCACCTGTCTGGCGATTGCCAAGGCGGAGGGGTTCGTGCCGTATGCGCTCTCGTTCCGCTACGGCCAGCGGCACACGGTCGAGCTGGACGCCGCCCGGCGGGTGGCCCACGCGATCGGCGCGGCCGAGCACGTCGTGGTGGACATTGACCTGCGCACCTTCGGCGGCTCGGCGCTCACCGACGACATCGAGGTGCCGAAAGGCCGCGACGTCGGCGCGATGGGCGGCGACATCCCGGTCACCTACGTCCCGGCCCGCAACACGATCTTCCTCTCGTTCGCCCTGGCCTGGGCCGAGGTGCTGGGATCCAGCGACATCTACATCGGCGTCAATGCGCTGGACTACTCTGGCTACCCCGACTGCCGGCCGGAATACATCCGCGCCTTCGAAGCGATGGCCAACCTGGCGACGAAGGCCGGCGTCGAGGGGACGCAGCGCCTCGTGATCCACACGCCACTGATGGAGCTCACCAAGGCCGGGATCATCCGGCGCGGCGTCGAGCTAGGCGTGGACTATGGGCTGACAATCTCCTGCTACGACCCGGCGCCCGACGGCACACCCTGCGGGCAGTGCGACGCCTGCCTGCTGCGCGCCCGCGGCTTCCTGGAGGCGGAGCTGCCCGACCCGGCGCTGGCGGTGCGGTAGGCGGGCATGTTGCGGTTGCGCCGGCTCGTCTCGTAGGGGAGGGCGCCACGCGAACACGCCGGACACACGGCGGGTCGGGGCGCCCTCCGGCGTTGGCTGCCGGCCCCGCAGGGTTCGCGATCGACGCCGGGAGGGCGCCCCAACGGATCGGGTATCGAACGTGTTCGCGTGGCGCCCTCCCCTACGAGACGCCAGGAGATACCCCTTCGGAAAACTCGCGCCCTATCGCCCGTGCCGCCCGATGACGGCGGCCATACGCGCGGCGACCTCGCGGAGGGTGTCCTCCGGCTGGAGGATCGTCATCCGGATCCAGTCGTCCCAGCCATCGCCGAAGCCGGCGCCGGGGAGGACGAGGACGTCCTCCTCGGCGAGCAGGTAGTAGGAGAGCTCGGTCGCGGTCAGGCCGCTGCTGGCGACGTTAGCCCAGATGTAGAGCCCGCCTCGCGGGCGCCCGTAGCTGAGGCCCATCCGGTCCAGCTCGGCCATCATCATCCTGCGCCGGGCGTCGTAGGTCTGGCGCATCGCCTCGACGCACTCCTGCGGGCCGTCCAGCGCGGCGGCCGCCGCCCATTGCGAGACGGTCGGCGCCTGGACGTTGACCATCTCCTTGAGCGCCGTCGCGGCCTGGATGAAGCTGGCCGGGGCGGCGAGGTAGCCGATCCGCCAACCGGTCATCGCGTAGGTCTTCGAGACCCCGTTGAGCGTGATCGTCCGCTCGGCCATGCCCGGCAGCGAGGCGACGCTGAGGTGGCGGGCGTCGTCGTAGACGAACTTCTCGTAGATCTCGTCGGCGATGACGACCAGGTCGCGCTCGGCGGCGAGCGTGGCCAGCCTGCGGACCCAGTCCGGCGGGATGACCCCGGCGGTTGGGTTGTTCGGGGAGATCAGCAGCAGTACCTTTGTCCGCGGCGTGATGCGCTTCGCGACCTCGTCCGGGTCGAGGGCGAAGTCGTCCTCCGGGCGGGTCGGGACGAGGACCATGCTCCCGCCGGCCAGCTCGATCGCCTCGTCGTAGGAGGTGTAACGCGGGTCGGGGACGATGATCTCGTCGCCCGGCTCGATCAGCGCCTGGACGAGCAGGAAGAGCGCCTCCTGCCCACCGGTCGTCACCAGCACCTCGGACTCGGCATCGACCTCGACCCCATTGTCGCGCGCCAGCTTGCGGGCGATCACCGCTCGCAGCTCGGGCAGACCGGTGGCAGGCGCCGGGCCGGTCCGGCCGTCGCGGATCGCCTCGGCGGCGGCGGCGACGATGTGTGGCGGGGTCGGCAGGTCGGGATCGCCGAGGCCGAGCGAGATCGCCTCCGGCTTGCGCTGCGCCAGCTCGAACAGGTCGAAGATATTGACCGACACCGATCCCCCTCTCGTCAGCCGCAGGTGTTGTGGAACGCCGCCAGACGCGCGACCCCCTCGCGCAGCGCGTCGGCCCCGGCGTCGAGCCGGAGGCGGGTGTAGCCCCCCGCGGCCGGCCCCCACGCCGACCCAGGCTCGACGACCACCCCGGCTGACTCGCCGATCATCGCCGCGGCCTGCCGATCGTCGGGGTGGACCAGCCGGGTGTCGAGCAGCAGCGGCGGCCAGGCGTCCGGCGCGATGGCCGGAATGCCGGCCGCGTCGAGCGCCGCGACCGCCTCGTCGCGCACGGCCGCGAAGCGGTCGCGGCGGGCGTCGAGCCAGTCCCCCGAGCCCTCCAGCGCGGCGAGAGCGGCGTACTGCGAGGCGGTGCTGGTGCAGATCGACATCGCCTGCTTCAGCTCCTGCATCCGGGCGCGCTGGGCCAGTGGGGCGGTGAAGTAGCCGGCCCGCCACCCGGCCATGCCGTACGCATGCGAGAACGAGCCGGCCGTCATGACCCGCTCGCCGAGATCGGCGTCGGCGAACGGCATGCCCGCCGGCTCGAACGTGCTCCAGGCCAGCGAACGGTCGATGATGACCGCCATCTTGCGCTCCAGCGCGGCGACGACGAGTCGCTCGAGCGCGCCGGCCGGGAGCGCCACGCCGCCGGCCGGTGAGGGATTGCCGGCGAGCAGAATGGTCGCCGGCGTCCCGGTCGGGATCTCTCCACCGGCGGGCATCCACTCGATCCGCCCGCCCATGAAGGCGATCATCCGGGCGACGTTGGGCGCGATCGTCCCAGCCACCAGCACGCCATCCCCCGGCGTGACGGCCGACTGGAGGAGGATGTAGAGCGCCTCCGAGCCGCCGTTGGTGACGACGACTCCGTCGGGCTGGGCCGGGAACCTCTCGGCGGTCGAACGGGCCGCGATCGCCTCGCGCAGCGGCAGGATGCCCTGCCGGTCGGTGTAGTGTGTCTCGCCGCGCTCGAGCGCCGCGATCGCCGCGGACTGGACGTGCTCGGGCGGGCCATCGCTGCCCGGCGCGGTCAGGTCGATCGCGGCGGCCGGCCGCGCGCCGTCGCCCGTT
>DAOKZM010000182.1:6289-6573 GCA_035325665.1 Thermomicrobiales bacterium
TTCGAGCATCGCCTGCGTGCGCGCCGCGATCCGGCGCCCGATCTCATCTCGCTGTTGTCCGTCCAAGTTCCCTCCAACCGGTTGACTGGCCGGCACGATCGTACCAGCGCTGCACGCACGACGACGGGCCGCTCCACATCGGGGCGGCCCGGTCGCCGGGTGATGTCGATGACGGCGGGCGTGCTAGATCGCGTGGAGAACCTGGACGAGCATCCAGCCGAAGAGGGCGATCATGATGACGAACAGGAACGGCAGCAGCAGACCGATGACCGACTCCGGATTCC
>DAOKZM010000183.1:0-338 GCA_035325665.1 Thermomicrobiales bacterium
GGGGGCGCGCGGTTCGCGCGCCGGCAAGGCGCCCGGGACGCGCGGCGGCAGCGAAGCCTCGCGGCTTGCGCCGCGGACGCGTTGTGCGGCTGGCATCGCGGCGCGCTGCTCGACGGGGTCGAGGGCATAGGCGCGATAGCCGGTGGCCAGCGCGTAGATGATGACCGGGACCGCGACGATGGCCGCGGCCAGCAGAACCCAACCGATATCGTTGAGCAGCGTCCGCGTCACGAAGGACTTGTCAAGCGACTCTTCGTTGATGTCGGAGAGCAGAAACAGGCGGATGTACTGCAACGCGAACGAGAGGATCAGCGCGCCGTTGAGCGCCGCGACCCCGG
>DAOKZM010000183.1:348-6552 GCA_035325665.1 Thermomicrobiales bacterium
ATCTCCAGCCCGGAGCCAAGGGCCGCGACCCCGGCGCCGAGCACCCGCGTGACCGTCGTATGGCGGGCCGGCGCGAGCGTCGCGCCCAGGCCATAGCCGAGGATAAAGGTTGACGTAATCAGGAAGATCATCGCGACGAGGAAGGCGCCACTACCTGAGGTCAGCGTCGTCATGTCGGCCAGGTCATTACCCCACGGGCGCGCCCAATAGTCGGACAGCAGCACGCCGAAGAGGATGCCGAGCGTGACGAACAGCTCCTTGACCGGACCGCGCCAGAAGCCGATCGGGGTCAGGAGCAGGATGAGCAGGATGAGCAGGATGTCGAGGACGAGGTAGATCGACATGCGGACTTCCAGCACCTCGTTCGGTTCGGCCGTCGGACCCGGCCGCGGCATCGACAGACGAGCCGGCGAGTGAGTGTCCCGAGTCTAACACGCGGCCGGCGTCCCGCAGGCGGCTGCGCGCCGTTGACAAGCGGCCGGATTGATACAATTCAAGCCAGTGTGGCGGTTGTCTTCGCCCACGATCCCGGATGATATTGCCCCGGGATACTCTCATTGCTGAGAAGGGATTCCAACTATTGAGCAGGAGCAGACGCTCCCGCTCCGGTGATCGCAGCCAACGTGACCAGCATGAATTGGCGTGGCGGCGCATCGATCTGCACCTTCATACGCCTGCCTCGATCGACTACCAGGATCCGGACATAACGTACCTGGATATCCTTCGGAAGGCCGAGGCGCGTGGAGCAGATCTGATTGCGTTTACCGACCACAACACGGTCCGCGGCTATGCGAACATGTGGCGGGAAATTGAAGACCTTGAGCTGCTCGAAGCACTCGAACGACTGTCCCCGACCGAACAACGACGACTCGACGAGTATCGCCGGATCCTCAAGCACCTCCGAGTGCTGCCCGGTTTCGAGCTGACCGCGACGTTCGGATTCCACATCCTGGCGATTTTCCCCGAGGGAACCTCGATTCGCCAGATCGAGCACACGCTGCTGGAATTGAACGTCCCCGAAGACCGGCTCGACATGGGCACCAGCGAGGTCGGCGCGACGGTCGATGTTCTGACCGCTTACGAGACGCTCGCGCGGCTCGGCGCGCTGGTCATCCCCGCGCACGTCAACTCGACCCACGGCGTGGCGATGCAGAACCTGCCCTTCGGCGGCCAGACCAAGATCGCGTTTACCCAGAGCCCCTACATCGACGCGCTGGAGGCGACCGACCTCGATTCCAGCAGCCGGCGCAGCACGGCGCGATTCTTCAACGGCTCCAAGCCGGAATACCCACGCCGGATGCACATCATCCAGGGGTCCGACGCCCACCGGCTGAACCGCGACCCGAACCGCGAGAGCAACCTGGGCGTCTGCGACCGGATGACCGAGGTGCTGGCGCCGGATGTGTCGTTCGCGGCGCTGAAGGAGCTGTTCCGTTCGGAGAACTTCAACCGCATCCGGCCGTACCGTCCGGCGCACGACCCCTATGACTTCATCCGCCTGGCGCGGGCCGAGGGCGAGACGATCGTGCAGTCGTTCCACGAGGCGCTGCCGCCGCGGCGCGGCCGGCTCAGCCCGGTCGTCCGCGACGCGGCCGCCTTCGCCAACGGCAATGGCGGCACGATCTACGTCGGCGTCTCGGCGACGCCGAAGGACCCGGTGGTCGGCGTCGAGGACGCACCGGAGCAGGCCCGCGCGATCGCCGAGGATCTGGCGCGCTACATCACGCCGCAGATCAACGGCAGTGTCGACATTCAGGAGTCGGACAACAAGCAGATCATCGTCGTCCAGGTCCCGGCCGGGGACGATATGCCCTACGCGGTGCTGCCGAGCACGATCTACGTCCGTCAGGAGGGTGAGACGACCATCGCGTTGCGCGACGAGATCGTCCAGCTCGTCATGGACGGGATGAAGATCGAGCGCGGCGAGCTGCCCGAGCTGGTCAGCGAGACGGTCGGCGAGCCGGAGGCGGCGCACGAGCCGCCGCGGACGCGCAGCTCGCGTCGCCGCGGGCGGGGACGCGGCGGCCAGCCGCACCACGCTCCGGAGGCGGCCGAGGTCGAGGAGACCGGCGTGCCGGTTGTCGCCGAGGCCGAGCGCGAAGCGGTGGCGGTCGCGGCGGAGCCGGTGGCATCCGCTGCCCCCGAGGCTCCGGCCACCGCGCGTGACGTCGTCGTCTGCGACGACATCCCGTTCCCGCGGACCGGGGTCGAGGTCGTGGACTCGGTCGAAGTGGAGGGGGTCACCTACCACTCGATGCGCGACCTGCGGAACCTCAAGATCGTCCACAACGTGACGCGCGACTCGGCGCGACGCCTGTGGCGTTACGCAATCACCCAACTCGAGCTGCATCCCGCCCGTGCCGAGGACGTCTCCTGGCACGGCGACCGGGGCTACTGGAAGGCGTACAAGCCGCGCGGCGGCGACGTGCGCTACAACCTCGTCTACCGCCACAACGGCCACCTGCACGTGTTCTACGGCGTGACTGACGAGGGGCTCGACGACGAATGGCGTGCCGTCGTCCCGCAGCGCTACCTCCAGCGCTCGTCTGCGGAGCCGGAGCACGAGGGCGAGGAGGGCAACGGACTCGTCACCGAGCAGCCAGCCTCCGCCACCGAGCCGGTCGTTGACGACGCCGGTCCCGAGCCGGCGGCGGTTGCCGAGCTCGCGATCGAGGACCCCGCGCCAGCGGCAGAGGGGCTGGCGCTCGATCCACCGGTGGGGGCACAGAAACCGTATGCGGCGGAGGAGCCCGCCGCAGCGGTCGAGCCGGAGCATCAGCCCGCGCCCGCCGAGGAGGCTGAGGCGCCGACGCCGAAGCCGGCCCGTCGCCGGAGGAGGGTGACGAAGAAGGCCGACGAGGAGCCGGAAGCGCCCACGCTAGTTGTCGAGCCGGAGCTGGCCGAGGCCGCTCCGGCCCCTGAAGAGCCGAAGCCGGCGCCACGGCGGCGCAGGACGAAGAAAGCCGTCGAGCAGCCGGCAGCCGAGGCTGCCAGCGATGTCGAGCAGCCCGCGCCGGATGCCGCGCCGCCTGCCGAGGCCGAGCAGCCCGTGGAAGCGCCAAAGCCGGCGCGCCGTCGCCGGAGACCGCCCAAGGCCGAACAGGCCGTCGCCGAGGAGGCGCAATCCCCCGCCGAGGAGTAGCCTATGAGCGCCGACCAGCCCCGCATCCGCGTCGGGACGGCAGCGTGGTCCGATCATCAGGAGTTCTACCCGAAGGGGCTGAAGCCCGGTGATCGGATCGCCTACTATGCCCAGCACTTCCCGGTCGTCGAGGTGAACTCCAGCTACTACCACATCATGCCGGAGCGGAACTACCGGCTGTGGGTAGAGAAGACGCCCGACGACTTCGTCTTCAACGTCAAGGCCTACGGCACGCTCACCGGCCACAAGCGGGACGAGGAGGCGACGCCGGAGGTGTTCGATGCGTTTCGCGCGTCGTACCGGCCGTTCCGCGAGGCCGGCAAGCTGGGCGCGGTGCTGTTCCAGTTTCCGCCCTGGTTCGACGACAGCGAGGCGAACCGCGAGCAGATTGCCTGGTGCGTCGAGCACATGGCCGACGACCCGATCCTGGTCGAGTTCCGCAACCGCAGCTGGCTGACCCCGGCCCACCGTGAGGGCACGCTCGAGTTCCTGCGCGGCCTCGGCCTGGCCTACGTCACGGTCGATGCGCCGCAGGTCGGCAACGGCACCGTGCCGCTCGTCCCGGCGGTGACGAACGCCAATCTAGCCTACCTGCGGCTGCACGGGCGCAATACCGAGACGTGGTACAAGCGGGTCGAGACGACTGGCGAGCGCTTCAACTACCTGTACAAGCAGGCGGAGATCGACGAGCTGGCCGGCGTCGCGAAGCAGCTCGCCGAGAAGGCGCGCGAGGTACACGTCATCTTCAACAACAACATGCAGAACTACGCCGTCGTCAACGCCCGGATGATGATCGACGCGCTCGACGACAGCGCGCTGGCACGCTGGGGCCAGGGGCCGCAGCAGGGCTCGCTCGACATCTGACCCGCTTGAGACCGTTCTCGGGAGACTCATGACGCAGCGCGCCGCTTCGCCGCCCGATGCCCCGCCGCTCGATGACGCCGTCACGCGGCTGCGGGTTGCGCTGCGGCTGGCGTGCGCGGGCGGTGTCGCCGACGAGCTCGCGGGGCGGCTTCACGGCCCTGACGACCAGGTCGCGACCGGCCGGGCCTTACGGGTGGCGAGGTGGCGGCTCGGGCTCGATCGTAGGTTGCGGCTTCTGACCTGGCGTCGCGAGGGTGGTGATGACACACTGTTGGGTCCTTCCAGTGCCGTCCGGCCGGATGACGCGGTCGCCTTGATCGCGCGGGTCGGCCTGAGTCTGGATGTCCTCGCCACCGCGGACCTGCTCCAGACAACGCCGGAACATGTCGCTCGAAGCCTGTTCGACGGGCGTCGGGCACTCGACCGGCCGATCGGCGAAGCCTGCGACCGGTTCGCTGAGGCAATCGGCGAGTACGACGATCCATCGGCCGACCCCCACGAGCGGGTGGCGCTCGTCACCCACATGCGCTTCTGCCAATCGTGCCGCCAGGCGGTCGATCGATCTCGCAAAGTCGACGTCTGGTTACATGGGGAGCTGGACCGGATCGCGGTCGGGCTCGGGACGGCGCCGCCGGTCCGTGACCGGACAACGCGGCTACGCCCCGAACTGCTGGTCCCGGCCGTGATCGCCGCGATCGTCGCGGCCCTCTTCCTGGGTAGCCTCGCGTTGTTCGATTGGCTGACGAGCCCGCCCCACGTCCCGGTCTCGGCGTTGTCGGCGCCGGCGCCGGAGACCGAGCTCTCCGGTTGGCTGGTGACGAGCGCGCAGCGAGGGCGGGTTCAGGCCGAGAACCTGCGAACCGGCGAGACGCGCGTGCTGGCCGAGGCTGATGACGATGGCACACAGTGGCCGCTGATGTCGCCGGACCACAGCCGGCTGGCGCTGATCCACCAGGTGCCCAAGTCCGGATCGTCGCCGGCCTTTCATACCGAGATCTACGACCTCGACGGCGGTCTGATCGGGACTCACGACTGGAGCGGCGACGACGAGGAGACCGGACGCTGGCCGTTCGGCTGGCTCGACAACGAGACGATGATTGCTGTCGAGTGGCCGAAGCAGGCGTCAGGTGAGACCAGTGAGACATACCGGGCCAGGATGACCGCCGAGAGCGCCCTGCTGGGCGTCGATGTGGCAAGCGGGGAGATGCGCGAGTTGGCCCGCGGCGACATCGGCTACGCCGTCGCATCTCCGGATGGCTCGATGGTAGCGGTAGTTGGCGGGACTGACTCACAATATCAGCGCTCAACCATCGCCCTGCGGCCGGTGACCGCCGGGAGACTCGGTGAGCCGGTCTGGACGAATGACACTGGCGTCATCAGCCTGCTCTGGTCGCCGAGCTCCGACACGCTCTACGCGTCGATCACTGCCAGCAGCGCGGAACAGCCAACCGTCGTCGCGGTCGACCGGGCCGGAGTGGTGACGACGCTCGTCCAGCCGCTCGAGCTCGGCGAAATAGTGTTGCCCGCCAGCGTCTCCCCGGACGGCCGCACGGTCATCGTCGCCGCGGGCGATGCGACAGGGTCGGGCGTTAGCTACTGGCGGATCGACCGGGCCAGCGGCGAGCGGATCGAGCTGGCGGGGTCCGAAGCGGACGGCTGGTCGCTCCGACCGGTCTGGTCGCCGGATGGCGCCACGCTGCTGCTGCCGGTGCGCGAGCCGTTCTACCTCTCATCCAGTAGCGCCGGGCTGCCCTACCCCGGCGGTGACAGCGGCATGGCGCTGTTTGGCTACGACGCGTCGTGGCAGCGCCGGTTGATCAGCGGCTGGCTCGACACGAGCCATGAGCTCCTGGCCTGGCTGCCCGAGGAGCGGTTTCCCGCCGCCGAACCCGTGCGGATCGGGGACTCGCCGACGATCACCGCGCCGGAACCGTTGGGTCAGATGCGCTCGGCACTGCGGACAAGCCCGGACAGCGCCACCTCGCCGGACGGCCGCTTCGTCATCCTCTACGACGGCGATGCGAACATCCCAGTTATCTGGGACCGTCAGACGCGCGAAGGGAGACAGGTGAGTGGCGACTCCTCGGAGCTCGCCTGGCTGCCTGGTGGGCGCGCCGTCTTCGGCGTCGTTCCGTTCGCCGATGCCGCGAACCGGCTGGTCGGATTCTCGGCCATGTCGGACGACATCATCTCGGCGG
>DAOKZM010000184.1:0-6212 GCA_035325665.1 Thermomicrobiales bacterium
ACACCGTCCACGTGACGACGAAGGAGCCGTACCCGATCTTCACCGAGCGGCTGCAGAACTTCCAGATGATCCCCGAGAAGCTCGCCCAGGAGAAGGGCGACGCCTGGCTGGCCGAGAACCCCGTCGGCTCCGGGCCGTACAAGTTCGTCGAGTGGAAGCGCGGGCAGGAGCTCGTCCTCACGCGCAACGACGACTACTGGAACCCGGACATCAAGCCGGCCTACAAGGACCTCATCCTGCGCTTCGTCCCCGGCGTCCCGACGCTGCTCGCCGAGCTTCTGGCGGAGAACGTCGACATCATCCGTGTGGTGCCGTTCGACCAGATGCAGGCGGTCGAGGCGTCCGGCGTGGCGATGCCGATCACCCAGGCGATCCTGCGCGTCGGCTTCACGCGGCTCGACGCGATGGGTCGCTCGGGTCCCAACCCGTTCCAGGACGTGAAGGTACGCCACGCCGCGAACCACGCCTGCGACATCCAGGGCTACATCGACACGCTCCAGCCGGGCGGCGACCGCACGCCGGCCCTGCTGAACCCGAAGCACTTCGGCTTCGACCCATCGATCGAGCCGCACAAGTACGACCCCGACCTGGCCAAGCAGCTCCTGACCGAGGCGGGCGGTGAAGGGAGCGATGCAGCGCGACCTGGCGGCGGTCGGCATCCGGGTCGAGTTCGAGACCCTCAGCGACGGCAACGTCTTCACGACGCGCCACAACGAGGGCAACGCCGGCCCGATGCACTCCTACAACTGGGGCTCGTACTCAGTGTTCGACGCCGACGGCATCTACTGGGACATGCTCCACACCGGCTCGATCTTCACCTACTACAGCAATCCCGAGCTGGACAAGCTCCTGGAGGAAGGTCGCGGCTCGCTCGACCAGGACCATCGCAAGGAGATCTATTCGCAAGCCCAGCGGATCGTCCGCGACGAGGCGCCGATGATCTTCATGTGGGGCTTCCACTCGGTCTGGGGTGTCAACAACAAGGTCGACTGGCTGCCGCGGCCGGACGAGATCGATATGTACTTCACCGCCAAGCCGAAGGCATAACCCGTCCACCAGCAGGCTGAATGGCGGCAGGGTATAACGCTCGCCGCCATTCAGGCCCGAGAGGTCATTGCCCATGGGCGCATACGTCATGCACCGCGTGCTGCAGATGCTGATCGCGGTCTTCGGCATCTCGGTGATCGTCTTCATCATCACCAACATGATCGGCGACCCGGTCAACGTCCTGCTCCCGCCGGAGACGCCGTACGAGCAACGCGAGATCTATCGCGAGCAGATGGGCTTCAACCGGCCCTTGATCGTCCAATACGCCGACTTCCTCTCCGACGCCGTCCGGGGGGACTTCGGCAACTCGTTCCGCGTCGAGAAGTCGGCGCTGTCGCTCGTGCTCGAGCGGATGCCAGCGACGTTGCTGCTGACGGTCTCGGGGACGATCCTGGCGACGCTGATCGCGATCCCGATGGGCATCCTCTCGGCCTACAAGCGGTATTCGTGGTGGGACAACTTCTCGACGTTGTTCGTCGTCGCCGGGCAGGCGATGCCAATCTTCTGGCTCGGCCTGATGTTGATCATTGTCTTCGGCGTGAACCTGAAGTGGCTACCGCCGTCCGGCTATGGCGAGATGGGCGTGGACCGGCTCAAGCACCTGATCCTGCCGACCGTCGTGCTGGGCGTCTTCCTGGCGCCGGTCACCGAGCGGCTGGTTCGCTCCGGCATGCTCGACGCGCTGACCCAAGACTACGTCCGCACGGCGCGGGCGAAGGGGCTCAGTGAGCGGGTCGTGCTTGGCCGTCACGCTTTCCGCAACACGATGATCCCGGTCATCACCGTCCTGGGGCTGCAGTTCGGCCAGCTCCTGGGCGGCGCGGTGATCACGGAAACGGTGTTCGCTTGGCCGGGGGTCGGGCTGCTGGCGATCGACTCGATCCGCAACGCGGACTTCCCGGTCACTCAGGCGGCGGTCGTGACGCTCGCCATCATCATCAGCCTGGTCAACCTGGCGGTTGACCTCGTCGTCGGCATGATCGATCCACGCCTGCGGCCATCGTAGCCCGGGCATTGGCACGCGCTCCGACTGCCGAGCGATCCGTTCGGCGGCCGCGGGGGAGGGTTCATGGCATCGGCTGGTTCCGCAACACGGGAGACGTTCGAGTCCGCGTTCTCGCCACAGCGAACGCGCCGCCGGTCGATGCGGTCCGTCCTGCAGGCTGCCTGGAAGCTACGGATGTCCGTCGCGGGCGGCATCATCCTGCTGATCCTGATCTTCATCGCCCTCGCCGCGCCGATCCTGACCCCCTATACCCCTGAGGAGGGGCGCATCGTCGATCGGCTCCAGCCACCGGTCTGGCAGGGTGGCAGCTGGTCGCATCCGCTCGGCACCGATGGCATCGGCCGCGACTATGCGACGCGGCTGATGTACGGCGCCCGGATCGCGCTGACGGTGGGGCTGCTGGCGACGCTGCTCTCGGGCGCGATCGGGATCGCGCTGGGCGTGCTCGCTGGGTTCTTCGGCGGCAAGATCGACGCGGTCATCTCGACGCTGGTCAACGTGATGATGACGTTCCCGTTCATTCTGCTGGCGCTGGCGGTGATCGCCGTCCTCGGACCCAGCTTCGCGAACGTCGTGCTCGTGCTCGGGATTGGCGCCTGGCCGATCTACACCCGGGTCGTCAAGTTCGAGGTCGAACGGATCAAGTCGCTCGACTATATCCAGGCCGGACGAGTCCTGGGGGTCAGCAACCTGCGCCTGATGGGCCGCCACATCATGCCCAACCTGGTGAACGCGATCATCGTCATCGGCACCGTCCAGGTCGCGCGGCTGATCATCTCGGAGGCGTTCCTCAGCTTCCTCGGCCTGGGCATCCAGCCGCCGACGCCGAGCTGGGGGTACATGCTGCAGGAGTCGCAGGCGTTCATGTTCACCTGGAGTGACATCTGGCTGCCGACCCTGCCGGGGCTGGCGATCTTCATCACCGCGCTGTCGATCAACTTCGTCGGCGACGGCCTGCGCGATCTGATGGACCCGCACCAGCGGGCATCGCTCTAGGCAGGGATCAGCCGACGACGACGTAGGTCGTCGTGCCTTCGACCCCCTCGATGCCGTGCAGCTCGCGCATGACGAGCCGGCCGATGTCCTCGGTCGTGGGCAGGTCGAGCGTCACGACGAGGTCGACGTCACCCGAGACCACGTCCGCGTCGCGCACGCCAGCCAGACCGCGCAGGGCGGACTGGACCTGTTCGATCGTGCCAACCTCGGTGTGGACGAGGATGTAGGCGCGTGCCATTGGTCGAATCCCTCCGTCCCGTTGCGGCGTGCGCGGCGACCAGCCGGATCAGAATAGGGAGCATGGCCCGTCGTAACGATGGTGGTCCGGCTATCTCAGGTGGCTGAAGAGCTGTTCGGCCTCATCCTCGGTGAACGCGCGGAACGACTCGGTCCGGATGTTCCCCGCGCCAGCGAGCTGAAGCAGCGACACCGAGAGGGTCTCCTCGTCCGGCGCCTCGACCACCGTCACAATGTCGTATCGGCCTGTGGTCCACCAAATACCCTTGAATACCGCGCCCGCCGGCTCGAACATGGCCTTCGCCTGCCGATACCGGTTGACGCTGTCGGCTGCCGCCTTGACACCCTGATCGGTCCAGTGCATGAGCACGATGTAGGTTGGCATGCTGGCCCCTTCATGCGAGCGGCCATGCTCCCGGGAACCCATCCACTCTACACCCGCCGGTCGGCACGTCAACTGGCCGTGCTTGACATGGTTGTCAGTGCCGGAGAAGCTCTCGTATCCTGTCGCCCCGGACCAATCGCACAAGGAGAGACGGCGGCGAGACATGCAGACGACCCCGCACCCGAACGGCGAGCCGTTGGAGATCGAGAGCGTGCTGCCCGAGGACGAGCGCGTCCAGCCACCTCCGCACACCCGCGCGCAGGCGAGCGTGCCCGACCCGGCGGCCGAGTTCGAACGTGCCGCTGCCGACCCGGAGGGCTTCTGGGCAGAGGTCGCGCGGGACTTCGAATGGTTCCGGCCGTGGGACACGGTCGTGACCAGCGACTACCCGAACTACCGCTGGTTCGAGGGAGCGCAGGTGAACATCACCGTCAACGCGCTCGACCGCCACGCGAGCGGGCCGCGAGCCAACAAGGTCGCCTACGTCGCGCTTGGCGAGGACGGCAGCGAGCGGGTCGTGACCTACCGGCAACTGCTGCGGCAGGTGAACCGCTTCGCGAACGTCCTGCGCTCGCGCGGCGTCTCGACCGGAGACCGAGTGGTCATCTACATGCCGCTGTCGCTGGAGGGCATCATCGCGATGCTCGCCTGCGCCCGGATCGGGGCGATCCACAGCGTCGTCTACGCCGGCCTGGGCGCCGGGGCGCTGCGGGACCGGGTCGTCGACGCCGAGGCGCGCGTCGTCGTGACGGCCGATGTCGGCTACCGGCGCGGCAAGCCGGCGCTGCTCAAGCCGGTGGTGGACGACGCCATCGCCGGGCTGGACCAGGTCCGCCACATCATCGTTTGGCGGCGCGAATCGCCGGCGATCGAGCTGACCGACGCGCGCGAGCGCGACTTCTACGAACTACTGAACAACGCCAGCCCCGACTGCCGCGCCGAGCCGCTCGACGCCGAGCACCCGCTCTACGTGCTCTACACATCTGGGACGACCGGCCGGCCGAAGGGGGTGGTCCACGTCCACGGCGGCTACATGGTCGGCACGACCTATCACCTCAGAACGTTCTGGGACATCAAGGAGGACGACGTCTTCTGGTGCATGTCCGACATCGGCTGGGTCGTCGGCCACTCGTACATCGTCTACGCGCCGCTCGTCTTCGGCGCGACGACGGTCTTCCGCGAGGGGGCGCCCGACTTCCCCCACCCGGCCATCACCTACGAGGTGATCGAGAAGTACGGCGTCTCGGTGCTCTTCACCGCGCCGACGGCGATCCGGATGCTGATGAAGTTTGGCAGCGACGCGCCGGCCCGTTACGACCTGCGCTCGCTGCGGCTAGTGACCTGCGCGGGGGAGCCGCTGAACCCAGAGGCGTGGCGCTGGGCGTACCGCGAGCTGTGCGGGCACGGCGAGCATGCCTGGCTGATCGACAACTGGTGGCAGACCGAGCTGGGCGGGCCGACGATCGCGACGCTGCCGGCGATGGCGGCCAAGCCTGGCGCGGCCGGCAAGCCACTGGCCGGCGTCGTCGCCGATGTCGTCGACCGGGCTGGCAACCCGGTCGCGGACGGGGTCGGCGGGCTGCTGGTGCTGCGCCAGCCATTCCCGCACATGTACCGCACCGTCTACAACGACCCCGAGCGCTACGCCCGCGACTGGTCGATCGTGCCGGGCGCCTACACGACCGGCGACGTGGCGCTGCGCGACGCCGACGGCTACATCACCGTGCTCGGCCGGGCCGACGACGTGATCAACGTGGCGGGGCACCGGATCGGGACGGCCGAGGTAGAGAGCGCGCTGGTCAGCCACCCGCAGGTGGCCGAGGCGGCGGTGATCGGCAAGCCGGACGAGGTCAAGGGGCAGGCGGTCAAGGCGTTCGTCACGCTGCGGGCCGGCAACACACCATCGGAGGAGGTGCGCGCCGCCCTGGTCGAGCACGTCCGCCACGTCTGCGGCCCGATCGCGACGCCGGCCGAGATCGAGTTTCGCGAGCGGCTGCCGAAGACACGCTCGGGCAAGATCATGCGCCGCCTGCTCAAGGCCGAGGAACTCGGCGTCGATCCCGGCGACCTGACGACGTTGGAGGAGTGAGGGATGAGGGATGGGGGACGAGGGACGGGGGAAGGAACTCACCCCCCTGACCCCTCTCCCCGCGGGCGGGAGCCCTCTGGGCAGCGGCAGGGGGGTGAGGTCCCCCTACCTGACGACGAAGTTGATCAGGCGACGGGGGACGTAGACCTCCTTGACGACGGTCTTGCCGGCCAGGTGCTCGGCGACGCGATCGTTAGCGCGGGCGGCGTCCAGCGCGGTGGCCTCGTCGGTGTCCGGCGGCAGGTTGACGTGGCCGCGGACCTTGCCGTTGACCTGGACGACGATCTCGATCGTCTCCTCGGCAGCCAGCTCCTCGTCCCACTCGGGCCAGGCCTGAGTGTGGACCGAGAACGGCTTGCCCAACTGGCTCCACAACTCCTCGGCGATGTACGGTGCGCCCGGAGCCAGCAGCAGCGGCAGCGTCCAGGCCGCCACCGCCGCGTGGACGAGCG
>DAOKZM010000184.1:6222-6545 GCA_035325665.1 Thermomicrobiales bacterium
GAACTCCCTCAGGTGGGCCACCATCGTGTTGAACGAGAACGACTCGATGTCGCGGGTGACTGAGCGGATGGCCTGGTGGGTAACGCGGCGCAGTTGGCGAGTGGCGTCGTCCTCGCGGGCATCGGCCGGGTTGCCGGCGGTCTCCGTCACGACCGTCCAGGCGCGGTCCAGGAAGCGTTGCGGACCGGCGATGCCGCGCGAGTTCCACGGGCCGCCCAGGTTCCACGGTCCCAGGAACATCAGGAACAGCCGCACCGTGTCGGCGCCCAGCTCGCCCACCAGTTCGTCGGTTAGAGACATGGATTCAATCCGGGGAAGGCGCA
>DAOKZM010000185.1:0-3204 GCA_035325665.1 Thermomicrobiales bacterium
CGGGGGACGCGACGAGGAGGCGGCGCATGTCCGCTGACCGGCCGACGCAGCCATACGGCGAGGTCTACGACCTGGGATACCGGCACTACGAGGGGGAGCGGCAGGGCCGCGCCCACGCAGTGCGGGCGCTGATCATCTACTCGATGAAGCGTGGGCTTGGAATCCGCAAGCGCTGGACGTCGAAGATCATCCCGGCGCTGCTCTACGCCGCCGCCTACGCGCCGGCGTTGATCGTCGCCGGAATCCTCGCCTTCCTTCCGGACCAGGTCGATTTCGGCTACGGCGATCTGGCCGGGTTCATCTCGACGGCGCTGCTGATCTTCGCCGCCGGACTGGCGCCGGAGATGCTCTCCGACGACCGGCGCGAAAACGTGCTGGCGCTCTACTTCTCCCGCGCGATCACCCGCGCCGACTACCTACTGGCCAAGGTTGCGGCGATGGGCATCCTGATGGCGACGATCGCCTTCGGGCCGATGCTGCTTCTGTTCATCGCCAGGGTGCTGCTTGCCGACAGCCCGATCAGCTACTTCGGCGATCACGTTGGCGACCTGGGGCGGATCGCCGCCTGGGGTGCGATCGTCTGCGTCTACTACACCGCGATCGGACTGGCGATCGCGGCGTTGGTGGATCGCAAGGGCATCGCCAGCGCCGTGTTCATCGGCGGGATCTTCCTGGTGGCCGCCGTTGCCAACGCGCTATTCCAGGCTACCAGCGGGACGCTGCGCGACTACCTCGTCCTGATCAGTCCGCTCGACCTCATCGACGCGATCACCGAATGGATCCTCGGCGGCGCCACGGGAGACATGGCGAACCTGAAGGGGCCGGTCTACCTCGTCGGGGTCGCCGCCGTCATCGTCGTCGCCGCGCTGATCATGTATCGCCGTTATCTGGCGGAGGAGTAACCGTGCAAATTGCCGAAGCGCCAACCCGCCAGCCCACGCCGGCAGCGATGCCGGAGGCGCCGCCGAACGCCACCGTCGTCGTCCGCAACCTGTCGAAGTGGTACGGGGATGTCGTCGCCGTCTCCGACGTGTCATTCCACGTCGAGCCGGGCGTGACGGCGTTGCTCGGGCCGAACGGCGCCGGGAAGTCCACCACGCTGGAGATGCTGACCGGGCTGCTGGCGCCCTCGCAGGGCGAGATCCGCATCCTCGGCCGGCCGGCTCGCGGGGACGTAGAGCTCTACCGCCACGTCGGCATGGTGCCCGAGCAGGAGACACTCTACCCCTTCCTGACCGGGCGGGAGTTCGTCGAGCTCAACGCGGTGCTGCAGAAGCTGGACGACCCTGCGGCCGCGGCGCACCAGGCGCTGGCGACGGTCGAGCTGCTGGACGACGCCGACCGGCCGGTCCGTGGCTACTCGAAGGGCATGCGCCAGCGGACGAAGATCGCCGCCGCGCTGGTCCACGACCCGGACGTGCTGCTGATGGACGAGCCGCTGAACGGCACCGACCCGCTCCAGCGGGCGCGACTGATCGACCTGATCCGCGAGCTGGGGCGACGAGGCAAGACGGTGATCGTCTCCTCGCACATCCTCTACGAGGTCGAGCGCTTCGCCGACCGCATCCTCGTCATCAATCGGGGTAAGCTGGCCGCGGCGGGCGACTTCCACGCCATCCGCGACCGGATCGATGAGCACGCTCGCTCAGTGCGGCTGCGTTGCAGCGACCCGCGCCGGCTGGCGGCGGCGCTGGTCCAGACGCCGATCGTCCTCAGCGTGCGCTTCGAGCCGCCGGCCGGCGACCTCGCGCCAGGGCTGGCGGTCGAGACGTCCGACGTTCGCTCCTTCTACCGGCTGGCTCCGGCGATCGCCCAACGGCAGGACGTCCACCTGTATGAGGTGGCGGCGCTCGACGAGTCGCTGGCCAGCGTCTTCGCCTACGTCGTGGAGCGCGGTTGATGGCCGGCACGACTCGCGCGGCTCGCCCGCCCCTGCCGATCGCGACCCTGACGCTGCGGCAGTTTGCCCACGGCAAGGCGGTCCGCGTCGTCGCGCTCTTCGCCGCGGTGCCGGTGATCTTCGGGCTGATCTACCTGATCGGCAGCGAGACTCAGGGCCGGCTCGCATTCCTCCACGACCTGTTCCGCAACGGCATCGCGCCGACGGTCCTGCCGATGGCGATCCTGATCCTGGCGACCAACGCGCTGGGCAACGAGATCGAGGACCGCACGATGGTCTACCTCGTGCTAAAGCCACAGTCGCGGCTGCGGATCGTGCTGGAGAAACTGCTGGCGGTCGCCGCGGTGGCGACGCTGCTGCTGTGGGCCGGCACGATCGTGGCGTACCTGATCGTGATGCGCGGCGAGGCGGGGGACGCGCTCGCGGTACTGGTAGCCATGCTGGTGGCGGAAGTGTTCGCGGTGCTGGCCTACGGAGCGCTCTTCCTGCTGTTGAGCCTGTTGATCTCTCGCGCGCTGCTGGCCGGCATCCTCTACGCGCTGCTCTGGGAGACGACGTTTAGCCGGTTCATCCCCGGCGTCCGGCTGCTGAGCGTGCGCCACTTCGTCGAGTCGATCTACGTCCGGCTGGCGGATAATCCCGTCGTGACGATGGACAATCCCAACCGGCTGGTGTCGGCGGTCGCGACGCTGCTGATCCTGGCCGTGCTGGCGACCGTTGCCGCGGCCTGGCGGTTGCGGACGATGAACCTGGAGTAGCCCGTCCTAAGGACGAGTGAGGGAGACGAGCGAGCATGCCGAGCGAGATCCGCCTCTACGGGCTGGATGGCATCCCCGAGGTGCGGCCGGGGGACGACCTGAACGGGATCCTGGGCGACGCGCTGGAGGCCAGCGGGCTGACGCCGGCAGACGACGACGTCCTGGTCGTCACCCACAAGATCGTGTCGAAGGCCGAGGGGCGGCTGGTGGACCTGGCCGATATCGAGCCGTCGCCGTTCGCCAGCGACTATGCCGAACGCTGGGGCAAGGACGCCCGGCAGGTTGAGGTCGTGCTGCGTGAGGCCAAGCGGATCGTCCGCATGGACCGCGGCATGATGATCTGCGAGACGCGCCATGGCTTCACTTGCGCCAACGCCGGGGTAGACGCCTCGAACGTGCCGGGGGACCATGTCGTCTGCCTGCTGCCGCTCGACCCGGACGCCTCGGCGCGAGTGATCCGTGAGGGCCTGCGGGCGCGGTTCGGCGCGGCGCCGGCGGTGATCATCAGCGGCTTGCGGGAGCGCCGGTCGGCCAGGACGCCGGCGA
>DAOKZM010000185.1:3214-6455 GCA_035325665.1 Thermomicrobiales bacterium
AGGGATCGTCAATGTCGCTGTCGGCATCGCCGGGATGAGCCCCTTTGCCGACTACCGCGGCGTCACCGACCCCTACGGCTACGACCTGCGTGTCAGCGTCATGGCGGTGGCGGACGAGCTGGCAGCCGCGGCCGAGCTGTTGGCCGGCAAGATTGAGGCCCGCCCGGTCGCCCTCATCCGCGGTTACGCCTGGACCCCGTCCGACGGCGCCGCCCGCGAGCTGGTGATGGACCCCGAGCGAGACATGTTCCGGTAGGCGGGGAGGACCTCACCCTCGGCGCTGCCCAGAGGGCTCCCGCCCGTGGGGAGAGGGGTGTCGTGATGCTGTCGGGGTTGGGGGCCGTGCCGCGGTGTTCGGCGGCCCCCCTCCCCCCCCCCCGCCCCTCCCCTGTGAAGGGAGGGGAGCGATGGATCGGCAGCGGTTGCTGTGGATTCAGGACACCCCTCTCCCCGCGGGCGGGAGCCCTCTGGGCAGCGCCGGGGGTGAGGTCCTTCCCAAGTCCCGCATCCCGCGTCCCGCGTCCCGCCCGTCAAGGAAGCTCGTCGGCCGGGAACCCGCGTTCCTGCCAGCGCTGGTAGCGCCAGATGCTGATCGCGCGGCGGATCTCGCGGATCGCGCTCGGATCCATGTTGGAGAGCAGCGCGAGGGAGGCGTCCGAGGTCGCCTCGACGCGGGCGATCGACTCGAAGCCGTGGCGGCGCAGCAGGTTCGCGGCGCGCGGGCTGAGGTCAAGGAGCTCGACCGGCGGGCTCGTCCGGCAACGGATGAGCTTCACAGCTTCCTCAATGAGGCACCAGATGAGGATCGGCGTGACCATGATGATGCCGGTCATCGCTAGCCAGCCGAAGGCGATCAGGATCAGCGCCTGGGCCTCGCCGCTCATCAGCCAGGCCGGCACGAGGATGATCGCCCAGGAGATCCCGACGATCCAGGCCGAGCGGCGCACCGGATTAACGGCGAAGATATCGTTCGCGCCACCGCCTTGGTAGGCCATCGCGAGCTCGGAGCGGGTGCGGTGTCGATACGTCACGGGCAGACCTCGAGGAGGTGAGACAGACGGCCGTGAGGCGCGCAGAAGCACGCGGAACCGAACTCTAGCAGATCGCGGTCCGCCCGGCGCATCGCGTATACTTCACGTTCGCACCAGACGCCGGCCGGAGTGGCGGAATGGCAGACGCGGCGGTCTCAAAAACCGCTGACCGCAAGGTCGTGTGGGTTCGACTCCCACCTTCGGCACCCCTTGACGAGTCAATTGGCGTACCCCTATTCTCCAAGGGTCGCGATCCACGGGTGACCAGGGTGCGCGATGGCGAGCGCCTCTGCCAGCCAGCGCCGACGTGCTGGATCGAGTCGCGGTAGCACGGCCGCGAAGTCGGTCTTGTTCTTCTCCAGATCCGACCACTTCGCCTTGAACAGCAGGTTTACCTCAGGACGGAGATAGGGAATCCCGTCCGCCGTGCGCTGGATCAGGTCGCGGTACGGCAGCCGGATACGCTCGTCACGCCGACAGATCCAGGTGTCGCCGTCCCCTGGCTCACGAAATACGTCCAGGCGCCAGCGACCAGTACTCGGCTCGCGAACCCACGTCTGGTGATGCAGCTCGGCGAGCTCGCCAGCCCGATCGAACGGCCAGACCAGCCAGTTACCCGGCCCGCTGACGGGGACGAATACCTCGAACCCATCCAATGCTTTCATCAGCTCACCGAATCGGTCGTGCGGTACCGCTACCTCGAGGTCTCCGTGCTCGCGTCGCTGGTAGCCCAGAAAGAGGTCGATCGCCCAACCAGCAGCCACGTACCACGGTGCATCGATGCCTGAGAAGAGCCGCGCCACCTCGGCGGGCCGCCAGGCGTCCCAGAGCGTCAGATCCGGCTCGAATTCTCCTGATCCGGTCATCTCACCGTCCCATGTCGCGCTATCCCTCGCTAACCCACTGTGCTACAGGCCGGAAGACGCTTCGCGGCAGCATCCTACTTGTGCGACGATACACCCCCAAGAGACCAGCATCAGAAAGGGGGCGAGGGTGACGGGGACTGAGCAGCGGGTGATCGGCCGGCCGATGCCGCGGGCCGACGCGCCGGCCAAGCTGACGGGGCACGAACGCTACACGGGGGACCTGGATCTACCGGGGCTACTCCATGCCCGGCCGGTCCTGAGCGTGGCCGCGCACGCGCGGCTGATCGGGATCGACGCCACGGCGGCGCTGGAGGTAGAGGGCGTCGTCGCGGTGCTGACCGCCGCCGACCTGCCATTCGCCCCGCAGGGCGGCCCGCCCAGGGCGTCCGAGTCGCTGGCCCACGAGGAGATCGTCTACGCCGGCCAGCCGGTCGCGCTGGTCATCGCCGAGAGCGAGGCCGCGGCAGCGATCGCGGCCGACCTGGTCGAGGTGATCACCGACGAGCTGCCGGTCGTCCTCGACATCGAGGCGGCGATGGCGCCGGACAGCGCGCTCGCCCGCGTCCTGACCGCGATGGCCGAGGACGCCGCCGAGGCAGCGATGCACGGCATCACCGCCGGGGGCGGCGAGGAGGAGCCGGCCGAGCGGCTCTCGGCCAACGTCAGCGGCCGCAGCCACCTGCAGATGGGCGACGTCGAGGCCGGGTTCGCCGAGGCGGACGAGATCACCGAAGGCACGTTCGAGACCGCCTGGGTGCATCAGGGCTACATCGAGCCGCAGACCTGCGTCGCCGCGCCGGACGGCATGGGCGGGGTCGTCGTCCACGCCAGCACCCAGGGGCTGTTCCGCACCCGTCAGGTCGTCGCCCAGACGCTCGGCCTGCGCGAGGAGCAGGTCCGCGTCATCACGATGCCGGTCGGCGGCGGGTTCGGCGGCAAGTTCGGGCTGATCGAGCCCCTCACGGCCGGCGCCGCGCTGGCGACCGGCCGGCCGGTGCGGCTCGAGTTCACCCGCACCGAGGACCTGCTGACCGCCAACCCGACGCCCGCGGGGAAGATCACCGTCCGCGTCGGCGCGACGCGCGACGGTAAGGTCACCGCCGTCGAATCGCGCCTAGTCTTCGACACCGGCGCCTACCCCAACTCGCCGATGGCCGGGGCCGCGTTCGCCGTGGCCGGCTGCTACCACTTCCCGAATCTCGACATCCGCGGCTACGAGGTGATGACCAACCGCCTCGGACCGGGCGCCTACCGCGCGCCGGGCAACCCGCAGGCCCGCTTCGCCGTTGAGTCGGTGATGGACGACCTGGCCGGCAAGCTCGGCATCGACCCGATCGAGTTCCG
>DAOKZM010000186.1:0-608 GCA_035325665.1 Thermomicrobiales bacterium
GCGCTGGACGTGGCCGGCCAGGCGGCCAGCGCGGCGACCACGAGCAGCAGGAACAGCGCCAGGCGTCGCACCGGTCCCCTACCCCCGCGCCAGCCGCTCGACCCGCTCCAGGTCGCTAACGTGCAGCAACTCCGGGCGGCTCAGGCCGAAGAACGAGACGTGGTACCAGTGGGCGCGCGTCTCGCTCTCGCCGAGCACCTGGCCGGTCATCCCGACGTACGGCGAGCGCGGGTTCGAGACCCGCACGATGTCGCGGCGATTGAAGGTCTTCATGGCCTGCTCGATCTCCACGTGTCCGGGCGGCGACGACGCGGCGTTGTTCGGACCCGCCAAGTATGGCCGAAGGCGTCGGGATGTCACAGGATCGCCGGGTTTCGGCCGCGCGATTGGCCCACGGGCGGCCCGGTACGGTACAACACAGGGTCGAGCGCCGGGGGACGGCGCGGGGCTGGCTGGAGGAACGTGCGTCGATGCTGAGGATGGTGATAGTCGGGCTGCCGCAGAGCGGGAAGACGACGGTGTTCAATGCGCTGACCCGCTCCGAGGCGGTCACGGGCGGGTTCTCGACGGCCGAGGGCGAGGCGAACCTGGCGACGGTCAAGGTGCCG
>DAOKZM010000186.1:618-5677 GCA_035325665.1 Thermomicrobiales bacterium
CAATCCCAAGCGGATCGTCCCGGCCGACGTGCAGTACCTCGACGTGGCCGGCCTGGCCAAGGGGGTCGGCGAGTCGGGCATGGGCGGGCAGCTGCTCGGCCAGCTCGCGCAGGCCAACGCGCTCGTCCTCGTCGTCCGCGCCTTCGAAGACGCTAACGTGCCGCACCCGGACGAGACGGTCGACCCGCTGCGCGACATCGAGACGCTGCTACTGGAGTTCACCTTCTCCGACCTCGGCATCATCGAGAAGCGGCTGGTGCGGATCGAGCAGACCGTCGCCAAGCTACGCGGCGCCGAGCGCGAGCAATACGAGCGCGAGCGCGAAGCGCTAGTGCGCTGCCAGGCGGCGCTGGAGGACAACACGCCGATCCGCGAGGTCGAGCTGGACGAGGAGGAGGAGCGGCTGCTGCGCGGCTTTGGCTTCCTGACCCAGAAGCCGGCGCTGGCGCTGATCAACGTCGGCGAGGACCAGCTGGGCGGGCCGGCGGCGGACATCGTCGCGGCGGCGCGCGAGCGGTTCGGCCGGCCGGGGGTCGAGATCGACGCGCTGGCCGGCAAGATCGAGATGGAGATCGCCCAGCTCGACCCCGACGACGCCGCGCTGTTCATGGCCGACCTCGGCATCAGCGAGTCGAGCCTCGACCGGATGATCCGGCTGTCCTACGACCTGCTGGGGCTGATCTCGTTCTTTACCGTTGGACCGGACGAGGACCGCGCCTGGACGATCCGGCGCGGCGCGACCGCCGTCGAGGCGGCCGGCGAGATCCACTCCGACATCGCCCGCGGCTTCATCCGCGCCGAGATCGTCGCCTACGACGACATGATGGCGACCGGCGGCATGGCCGAGGCGCGCAAGGCCGGGAAGCTGCGGCTGGAGGGCAAGACCTACGTCATGCAGGACGGCGACATCGCCCACTTCCTGTTCAACGTCTAACCGGTAGCGCGACCCGGCCTGACGCGGCTCGTTTCACCAGCAGGAGCACCGATGAGCGTGGCGGCGACAACTCAGCATCGCGAGGCGCAAGCGCCGGCCGTCGAGCGCGCCGCCCTGAGCGTTGTCGTGCCGCTGCTCAACGAGGTCGAGAGCCTGCCGCAACTGCACACCGAGATCACCGTCGCGCTGGCCGCGCTCGACCTGCCCGGTCCGGCCGAGGTCATCTACGTCGACGACGGCTCGACCGACGGCTCGGCGCGCATCCTCCAGGGGCTGTTCGAGTCCGACCCGCGCGTCCAGGTCATCCAGTTCCGGCGCAACTTCGGCAAGTCGGCGGCGCTGGCGGCCGGCTTCGCGGCGGCGACCGGCCGGCTGGTCGTGACGATGGACGCCGACCTGCAGGACGTGCCGGCCGAGATCCCGGCACTGCTGGCCCCGATCCTCAGCGACGAGGCCGACCTCGTCTCCGGCTGGAAGGCCGACCGCCAGGACCCGCCGTCGAAGACGATCCCGTCGGCTGTGTTCAACCGCGTCGTCCGCGTCATGACCGGCGTCGAGCTGCACGACTTCAACTGCGGGTTCAAGGCCTACCGCGACGAGGTGCTGGACGAGCTGACCCTCTACGGGGAGCTGCACCGCTACATCCCGGTGTTGGCCCACGTCCGCGGCTTCCGCGTCGCCGAGGTCGCCGTGCCACACCGGCCGCGACGCTACGGCAACTCGAAGTTCGGCCCGGCGCGCTTCTTCCGCGGCTTCTTCGACCTGCTGACGGTGCTGTTTCTCTCGCAGTACACCCGCCGGCCGCTGCACCTGTTCGGGCTGATCGGAGCGGTCACCTTCGGCGTCGGCTTCCTGATCGACGCCTACCTAGCGTTCGTCAAGCTGGCGCTCGGCCAGCCGATCGGCCACCGGGCGCTGCTGACCGTCGGCGTGCTGCTGATCATCGTCGGCACGCAGTTCATCGTCTTCGGCCTGCTCGGCGAGATGATCGCCCACCACGCCCACGTCTCCAACGCGGGCGGCCGCACGACCGACTACTCGATCCGCCGCATCCTGCGCCACGACCCTCCCGCTCATGACTGAGCCGCCGTTCCGCTGCCCGGTCTGCGGGTCGGGCGACTACACGCCGCATCTGGAGCTGACCGACCGGATGTTCGCGACGAGCGACGCCGTCTTCCCGCTCGTCCGCTGCGCCGGCTGCGGGCTGCTGCGCCTGCATCCCCACCCGGATGCCGCGACCCTCGCGGCCGCCTACGGCCCCGGCTACGCGCCACACGCGCGCTCGGGCCTGTCCGGCAAGGCGAAGAGCTGGCTGGAGCGGCGCTCGGTCCGCCAGCTCCGGCGCTATCTCGCCGCGCCACGCCGGGTGCTGGACGTCGGCTGCGCGACCGGCGAGCTGCTGCTGGCCATCCGCGCGGCCGGCAACCCGCGCGTCACCGGCGTCGAGACCGGCGAGCTCGCCGCGAGGATCGCCCGGCGGCGCGGGCTGGACGTTCGCACCGGCGAGCTGGATGACGCGCGCTTCCCTGACGCCTCCTTCGACACCGTCATCCTCTCGCACACGCTGGAGCACGTCCCCGACCCGGCCAGCGTCGTGGCCGAGGTCGCTCGCGTCCTGCGCCCCGGCGGCGCGCTGATCCTCTGGCTGCCGAACGTCGAGTCGCTCGAGGCGGCGCTGCTCGGCCGCTACTGGATCGGTTACGACGCCCCGCGCCACCTGACGACCTTCGGTGTCTCGACGCTAACTCGGGCGCTCTCAGGAGCCGGCCTGAACGTGGCGGAGATTCGCCACGAGGCGGTCGGGCTGGAGTGGGCCTGGGCGCTGCGCCTCCTCGCCCGCGACCACCTCCCCGCCGCCGAGCCGATCCTCCGCCGCCTCCACCCGCTGCGGTTCGTCGCCGCCACGCCGCTGGCCACGCTAGGAGCCGCACTCGGCCGCAGCGGGCGGGTGCGTGTGATCGCGGTGAAGGCGGCGGCGTAGCTTGGAGACCCGTATTGATCCGCCAATCACGATCGCACGAATTGCGTATGATTCAGAGGCTTGCTGCTTTGTCGCTGGCTGTTGACCCGCCCGTTATCAGGCAAGATCGGAGGGCTCCTCGCCAGACCACGGCCGCATACGGCGCCAATTCGTCCAGATATCACGGCGGGTAAACCCGGATCAGCATGTCGGTCGGCCCGCGAAACCACGACGAGGAGACTCTCGCCCAACTGGCGGACGTCGATAGCCGCGCCGTCTACACGGCGCTGATGGCGGACGGACACCTCGGCTACATCATGCCGATCGGCGGGGTTGCCGCCTATGACAACCAGGTCTCGGTCGCCGGGGTCGGGTTCGATATCGCCTGCGGGAACCTGGCGATCCAGACCGACCTCGTCCTCGGCCAGAACATCCAGCAGGCGGCGCTCGCGGAGATCGCCGACCGCATCGCGCAGGATCTGGAGTTCGGCATCGGCCGGACCACGTCCGAGGGGCCGGTGAACCATCCGCTCTTCTCGTCGTCGGCCTGGGACGCGCTGCCCGGCAACGTGCGCGACCCGCTGCGGGAGCGAGCGCGGGCGCAGATCGGCACCATCGGCTCGGGGAACCACTACGTCGACATCTTCGCCGGCGAGGACGACGCGCTGTGGGTCGGCGTCCACTTCGGCAGCCGCGGGCTGGGACACACCATCGCCTCGGGATTCATGTCGCTGGCAGCGGGGCGGATATGGGGCGAGCGGGCGCCGGAGATCGAGGCGCTGCTGGATCTGGACAGCGACCTGGGCCGGCGCTACTGGGCGCTGATGGAGATCGCCGGCCAATATGCCTATGCTGGCCGGGAGTGGGTTGCCGAGCGCGTGGTCGAGGGCATCCTCGGCGCGCGTGCCCGTCTTGCCGTCCACAACCATCACAACTACGCTTGGCGAGAGAATCACTTCGGCCGCGACCTCGTCGTCGTGCGCAAGGGCGCGACGCCGGCCTTTCCGGGGCAGCAGGGATTCGTCGGCGGGTCGATGGGCGACGACGCGGTGATCCTCCAGGGGTCGCACGCGAACTCCGACCTGCAGAAGTCGGCGCTCTACTCCACCGTCCACGGCGCCGGCCGGGTCATGTCCAGGACACAAGCGAAGGGCTCGCGGGTCAGGACCGACCGCCGGACCGGAGAGCGGACGCAGCGGAAGCGTGGCGCCATCACGCGGCAGATGATGTCCGAGTGGACGAAGCGAAAGGGCGTCATCGTTCGCGGCGGCGACGTGGACGAGAGCCCGCACGTCTACCGCAGGCTCGACGCCGTCCTCGCGGAACAGGGCGACACCATCGAGATCCTCCACCGGCTTCGCCCGTTGATCGTGGTCATGGCCGGCGCCGACGTCCGCGATCCGTACAAGGACTGATCGGGTAAGCAGTAGACCGCATCGTCGTCAGAACTTATGCCCGAAATCGGTCGAGAAGCTGTACTCGTTCTCGCTCCAGGGCTGCTCCCAGGCGCCATCACTGAACCGGGAGTAGCGGAACGGCTTCAGGTCCACCGGGTCGCCCTGGCCGTGGACGATGAGGCTGGCCAGCGATTGGCCGATCGCTGGACCCTTCTTGAAGCCCGCGCCGCTGAAGCCGAGCATCAGGTAGAGGCCGTCGAGGCCGTCGACGCCGCTCAGGATCGGGTGGGTGTCGGGCGTCATGTCGTAGATGCCGGCGTAGCCGTAGAGCTCGCTGGCCTGGGCCATGGCCGGCATCCGGCGGGCGACGTACGACTTGACCACCTCGCCGAATCCTGGCTCGGAGCGCTCTTCGAAGTCGAACGGGTCGACGATGTCGTGGAATTCACCGCCGCCGACCCCGGCGAACGTGCGCCCCGGCCCCCAGTCGCGGCAGAAGAAGCCGGCAGCGGTATCGACGTAGGTCATCGTGCCTTCGGCCGGCATCCCCAGAGGCCGGTTGAGGACGACGACCTGCACCCGCTGCGCCTCGACTGGTACCTGTAACCCGAGACCGGCCAGCAGCGGCGCCGACCAGGCGCCGGCCGCGCAGACGACCGCGCCGGCCGAGACCGGCCCGTCGGTTGTCTCGACCCCGGTGACGCGCCCGCCGTCGCTCCGCAGGCCGGGGACGGCGCAGCGCTCCCGGACCCGCGCGCCACCGCGCAC
>DAOKZM010000186.1:5687-6442 GCA_035325665.1 Thermomicrobiales bacterium
CCGCGACGGCATCGACGTAGCCCGAGTCGCGCTCGTAGATCGCGGCGGCGATGTCGTCGGCGCGGTCGAACGGCTGGAGATCGACGAGGCGGTCGGGCGAGATGACCTCTGACTGAATGCCGACCTCGCGCTGCATCGCCACGACGCGGTGCATCCGCTCGATGTTGACGGCGTCGTCGCCGCTGGTCGCGACGGTGACGATCGAGCCGGTGCGGCGGAAGCCGCAGTCGCCGCCGACGGCGTCCGACCAGTTGGCGAAGGTCTGCAGCGACAGGTGGGCGAGCGTCGCCTCGGGGACGTTCGTGTAGTGCTGACGGAGGAGCGCGCCGGTCTTGCCGCTGGCGCCGGAGGCGACGGTGTGGCGCTCGAGCACCAGCACGTCGCGGACGCCCAGCCGCGTCAGCGCGAGCGCCAGGCTCGTCCCCATGATCCCGCCGCCGATGATGACGACCTCGGCCCGCTCGCTCATCGCCCCCGCTCCGTCCTGCATCCGTCGCCACGGCATCGTACCATCAGCGCCGGAGCGGTTCGGCGAGCGAGGAGAGGGTTGGCGACGATGCGGACGGTCAGTGCGGAGCGCTATACGTTCGAGTTCCGGCCAGATGTCGAACCGGTGCTGCGGGTCAAGCCGGGCGAGGTCGTGCGGTTCGAGACATCGCCCGCGCCGGCTGAGCGCCTGTTCGCGGCCGGCGCCGGCTGGCTGGGCGCGCTCGACACGCGGCGGATCAACGCCGTCACCGGGCCGGTCTCCATCG
>DAOKZM010000187.1:0-4215 GCA_035325665.1 Thermomicrobiales bacterium
GGCCCGGCTGACAATGATGGTGCCCTCTTCCGGCACGCCCGGCAGGCGGTAGGCGCCGTCAGCCGCAGTCGTCGCCTTCGCCTCACCGACACTGACGACAGCGCCAGCGACCGGCGTCCCGCTCTCGTCCGTCACGACGCCGGTGAGGACATCCGGCCGGATCTTGAAGTCGAGTTGGGCGTCCTTGCCGATCCGCTCGGTCGCGACCGTGACACCTTCCAGCTGGACGGCGATCGCGTCGCCCTCGTCGACATCGGCAAGCAGGTACCGGCCGTCCTGATCCGTCGTCGCGGAGACGGTCTGACCTCCCTTGCGGGTGAGGATGACGGTGACCCCTTCGATCGGGTCGCCTGTGCGGGAGTTCGTTACGATACCGGCAACGGTCGTTGGACGAAGTAAGACCTCGACGCTGCCCTGGTTCTGCTGGACGGATACCTCAGTCCCGGCGTAGTCGTGACGGGTCACGGACAGGATGCCCGCGGTCTGATCGGCGACCGAGAACTTGCCGTTCGCGTCGGTTATCGCGGTCGCGTTTGCCGTCGAGATAGAGGCCCCAGCGACTGGCTTGCCGGTGTAGGCATCCTTGACGACGCCAGACAGCCCCGATTCGTCGCCGCCGCGCAGAGCAAATGTGATCAGGAAGCCGAGGAGCGGCAGCACCAGCACCAGGCTGTACCACCAGCTCACGTTCGGCCAGGGGCGCTGGCGCGGCCTGCTCGGTCGTCGTTCGGGTATCAACCAGTTCCTCCTGTTGACGGACTGCGGCGGGCGCCCTCGGCCTCGCGTCGGAACACAGCCGATCGTATGTCACCGCCCCCGGCGAGCGAGACAGCATGGTGAGGGCGAGCGAACGGTACTTATCGCGGCGCGCATTGCTCGGAGAAGTGTACATCCTGCCCGCGCAAACACGAGAATGCCGGCGCCGGCGCACGGTTACTCCGTTGCCCGGTTGGTGGGGGTACGTATAATCCTCGCCGTGTGGGGACGCCGCGTTATCCGACGGGACGTGGGGATGACAGGGCTGGTCGATCGACGAGACGCGGACAGCGCGAAGCCTCGGATCGAGTTCGACGATGTGGTGCAGTCGTTGCGCGACGATATGGCGCGCGTCGAGGCGCGCGTCCGATTGGCCGCGCAAGTCGAGTATCCCGGCCTCGGCCGGCTGCTGCAGGCGATCGTCGAATCCGGCGGAAAGCGGCTGCGCCCGCTGCTCCTGCTGCTCGCGGCCAAGCCGTTCGACTACCGGATCGAGCCGCTGATCCCGGCTGCGGCCGGCGTTGAGCTGCTGCACACAGCCTCGCTGGTCCACGACGACACGATCGATACGTCTCAGCTCCGTCGCGGCCAGCCGACGCTCAACTCCGTCTTCGACACCGGGACGGTCATCCTGATCGGCGACTACCTCTTCGCCCAATCCGCGATCCTCGCCGCCGAGACGATGAACCCGCGAGTCGTCGCCGTCTTCGCGTCCGCTCTCGCCGACATCTGCGACGGCCAGCTCCGCGAGGCGTTCACCGCCCACCGCCTGGACCAGTCACCGGAGGAGTACTCGCACCGGATCTACGGCAAGACGGCATCGCTCTTCGCCGGAGCGGCCGAGATGGGCGCGATCCTCGGCGGCGCCGACGAAGCCGAGATCGACGCCGTGCGCGGTTTTGGCGGCGACATCGGCATGGCATTCCAGATCATCGACGACGTGCTCGACCTGCGCTCGACCGCCGACATCACCGGAAAACCGGCCAATCTCGATCTCCGCCAGGGGACGGTAACGCTGCCGACGATGCTCTACCTGCGGCGGATCGAGGGGACCGAGGAGGCCGACGACCTCCAGCGCGTCATCGACGGCGACGGGGTGTCGGACGAGGACTACCTGGAATTGGCCACCCGGATCGAGGAGTCGGGCTCGATCGACGATGCCATCACCGCTGCTCGCGACTACGTCGAGAGGGGACTGGACCGGCTCACGTTCGTCCGCGACACGACGATGCTGGGCCAGTTCGAGGCCTTCGCGAATCTCGCTCTGGAGCGAACCCGCTAGGTCAGGCCACTTAGACCGCGACGAGGCTCGTCTCGTAGAGGCGGCTCGAGAGGCGCGTCCACGCATCCTGCCCGCCACTGGCGCGCGACACCTCGATCGCTAGCTCGTGCGGCTGCTCGGGCGTAATCAGGATCGTGGCGAGGCGGTAGAGGTGCCGCCGCTCGATCGTCTCCTCGAGGTAACGGATCTCGTGCCCGTATCGAGGGGTCAGGCCACTGAGGACCAGCAGGTCTGACGTGGCCATCCGCGCCAGCGTCTGGCGGGATACGCTGGCTGCGATCGCGTACTCGGCGCGAGGCATCGACGATGCATCGTTGGTCTGGTCGCCGAGCATCTCGTGCAGCTCGTTCTGGATCAGGTAGGCGGTGAGCGCGAAGTCGCGCCACGGCAGGAAGTAGTGGCTGAACGGCACGCTCGCTGTCTGAACGTGGTCGAGCAGGAAGCGATTGATTCGCCCGGCTCGCGCCCCCGACGCGTTGAAGATCAGCCAACCCTGGCCGAGGCGCAGCCGGAGGTCGAGCTCGTCGAAGTATCGCGTCAGGCGTTGGAGCAGGTCGATGTCCTGCAGTGGCGTCTGCTGGGGCGGTTCGATCGGCTGATGCATGGTCCACACATCCGTTTCGGGCGGACGTATCGTCCCATTCGTTCCTCTACCATGATCTACGTCTTGACCGATAGTGTACGTTCTCTCGACTCTCGTCAAGCCAGAGGCGGAAGCTCCCCCGAGACACGGGCGAACAGCTGCCGGAATCTATCTCGATCGACGGTTCGGCACACCGACGCCCGCGCATCGTCCGCGGCCGGCTCAGCAAGTCGCGCGCGTCCTCTTCGCGGCTCGGTCGTGTCGACCACGACCAGGCCCTCGGCAAGTCCGATTATCGACGGGTCCTCAGCGACGGCGACCGCAAGCGGGTCGTGCAGGTTCGCCCGTGGCCGGCTAAGATCGACCAGGATGCGACGCGTCATCTCACGCACCAGTATGGCGCCATGGTCGGTCGCACCCGCGAGCACCTCCCAGTCCTTGCGATCCAGCGTCGTCTGGTGCGTGACGTCGAGACCGACCCAGATAGCTCGGAATCCGGCGTCAGCTACGCGCTGGGCGGCGTCGGGGTCGACGAAGATGTTGAATTCCGCCCACCGAGACACGTTGCCGGGATTGAAGAACGCACCACCCATGATGACGAGACGATCGACAAGCTCTGGGAGCCTCGGCTCGAGCGACAGTGCCACGGCCAGGTTCGTTAGCGGCCCGACGAAGACGAACGTGATCTCCCCGCAGTACTCGCGCGCCAGCCGCACGATCGCCTCCGGCGCGACGACATCGGACAACGCCGCCAGCTCGACCTCCGGCTGCCAGTCGCCGAGGCCCGCCTCGCCGTGGTGCTCGCGGGCGTCCTTCAGGGCGCGGACGAGCGGCCGGTCGAGGCCGGCATAGATCGGCACGTCCAGCCCGAGCCAGCCGGCGACGGTCCGCGTGTTGCGCGTCGCTGCCTCGACCGGGACGTTCCCTGCCACGGTCGTGATCCCTATCAGCTCATGCCGGTCGAGACGGGACGCCAACGCGATCGCCATCGCGTCGTCGACGCCCGTATCGACATCCATCAACAGCGGCCTGCGCGTCGCGCTCACGATCACTCTCCCACTCGGGCGACCGCGTCGAGCCACGCCTGCACCGGCGGCGTCTCTGTGAGCTGCGATTCAGTGACGATATCGACGAACGCTGGCCCACCGAAGTCCAGGGCCTGCCGGAGCGCGTTCTCGAGGTCAGCCGGGTCGGTGACCTGCCAGGCTCGGAGCCCGAACCCACGCGCGATGCCGGCGTAGTCGACCGGGTTGAAGTCGACCGAGAAGTAGCGCTGATCATGGTAGAGGTGTTGCAGTTCCTTGATCCAGCCGAACGCCCCGTTGTTGAAGTGGATCAGCGTCAGCGGCAGATTCAGCCGCGAGATCGTCTCCAACTCGCCGACCGACATGCCGAACGACCCGTCACCCATCAGGCTGATCGTCCGCGCTTCGGGTCGCCCGTAGTGCGCCCCGACGACCGCCGGGAGCGCGTAGCCCAGCCCGCCATGGGCGCGCGGGATCACGGTCCAGCGTCCCGGCTTCGGCAGGACGTACTGGGCGCCGATGTATGGCGTCGGGGTGCCGGGGTCGGCAACGAGCACCGTCTCCTCCGG
>DAOKZM010000187.1:4260-6439 GCA_035325665.1 Thermomicrobiales bacterium
AAGTGTCGCGATTACCCGCTGCGGCTTGATCGGCTGGGCGTCGGACCGCGCCTCCTCGGCGACGCGCTCGAAGTAGTCGCGCCGCGCGGCGTCGATGCCGTCCAGCCAGACGACCCGGTCGCCGTCAACCGGAATCGTCCCGAGCGCCGCGGCGAGGTCTTCGAGCGCCGCGCGGGCGTCACCGATGACTGGCGCGACGGTCCGGTAGTTGTTGCCGACTTGCCAGGGATCCACGTCGATGTGGACCACCTTCAGGGCCGGGTCGCGCCGCGGCAGCGTCCAGTTGAGCGTCGTCGTCGAGTCGGTCCGCGTGCCGACCAGGATGAGCACGTCGGCCTCGGCGACAACCGCGTTCGCGTAGGGGCGAGCGCCGTTTCCGCCGACGACGCCAAGCGAGAGCCGGTTCGTCTCGGCGATGCTGCCCTTGCCGTTGATCGACGTGCCGACTGGGATCGCCCCAGCTTCGGCTAGCGTCGTCAGCGCGTCCCACGCTTGCGAGATCAGGACCCCACCCCCGGCAACGATGACCGGTCGCCTCGCGGCGCGTATTACCTCGGCGGCGCGCTCGACCTCCGACGCATCCGGACGGGGACGGCTGGCCGGCGCGGCGCCGAACTGCGGGATGCCGTAGACGTTCGCGTCGGCCACCGGCGCCTTGAGAACATCGGCCGGCATCGAGATCGAAACGGCGCCAGGGCGGCCCGTCGTTGCCAGGCGCAGCGCGCGGCGGACGACGTCCGGCGCGGTATCGGCCGTCGTCATCCTCGCCGCCCACTTGGTGATCGGCTGGAAGAGCGCCCGCTGATCCAGCTCCGTCAGGACGCCGCGTCCCTCCTCCCGGATGGGAGTATCGGACGTCAGGACGATGAGCGGCAGATACGAGCCATGTGCCTCGGCCACGCCCGGCACGATGTACGTCGCGCCGCCGCCGCTCGGCCCCTCGCAGACGCCGACCCGGCCCGAAACCCGAGCGTAGGCGTCGGCCATGAACGAGGCCGACCGCTCGTCGCGCGTCAGGATGTGTTGGACGCGCCCCTCGTTGCGATAGAGTGCGTCGTAGAAGTCCATCCCGGTGTCACCGGGGAGGCCGAAGATATGCTCGATGCCACTCGCGACGAGAATCTCGACGATGGCGTCACTGACATTCACCGACTCTGTGTCCTTTCGATCCGAGGCGCTGCTGCGGCGGTACTATACGGGCGCCTCAGCAGCCCGTCCAGCCAGCCGGCGCGACGACGCCGATGAATAGGTCGTTGACGTTCGTCCCGGTCGGCCCGGTCTCGAGTGCCGCTCCGCGATTCGCAAGCCAGGTGTAGGCGTCGTTGTCATCCAGCGCCGACTCCGCCGCCCGCCGGTCATCGAGCGTGCCGCCGTCCACGACCCCGCCGGCCGCCCCGCTCGTGCCGTCATCGCCATCCGTCGCCAGGCAGCCGATAGCGCAGCCGTCGACTCCAGCGATCCGAACCGCCGCCGCCACGGCTGCCTCGCAGTTTCGCCCGCCGACGCCGCCGCCGCGAACGTGGACGATCGTCTCGCCACCCGCGAGGACACAACAAGGCGTTACTAGCGTCGTCCGCTCCAACGCCGTATCCGCGACGATTCCAGCGAAGAGCCGCCCGGCTTGTCGCGCCTCCACATCGATGGTATCCGTGAGGACCTGTGCCGACAGACCGCGCTCGCGGGCAGCAGACGCGGCTGCATCGAGGGCAGCAGCGATGTCCGCGACGATAAGGGTGAGCGCGGGAGGCGTCGGTTGCCGAGCCGGTTCACCGGGAAGTGTTATGTCGATTTCGTAACGACGCGCGACTGCCTCCGCTGGCTCGCCCACCTCCGGTTCCACGGTCGGCCCGCTGGCGATGACCGACAACGGGTTGCCGAGCACGTCCGAGACGATCAGGTTGATAACCGTCCGGCCTTCAAGCAGATCGAGCAGCCCGCCGCCCTTGATCCGGCTCAGGCGCGACCGGACCGCATTGAGCTCACTTATCGACGCGCCAGAACGCAGGAGCGCCTCCGTCACTCCACGGAGCTGCTCGATCGTCACGCCCGGCTGCAGAGCCTCGACCAGCGCCGAGCCACCGCCCGATATAAGGCAAAGCACGAGGGCGTCGGGAGGGATCGCCTCAGCGAACTCGATGACCTGCCGACCCGCCTCCAGCGACCGCTCGTCCGGTACGGG
>DAOKZM010000188.1:0-6436 GCA_035325665.1 Thermomicrobiales bacterium
GCTACGCTGCCGGCACGACCGACGAGTTCGTTGAGCCGATCTCGATCCGCGATCCGTCCGCCGAACCGGTCGTGGTTGAGGATGGCGACTCCGTGATCTTCTTCAACTTCCGGGCGGATCGCGCACGCCAGCTGACGCAGGCGCTGATCGGCCCGCCGATCGACGGCGTCGAGTTCACCGACCGGCCGGCGGACCTCGACTTCGTCGCGATGACTGAGTACGCAGACTACCTCCCGACGCAGGTCGCATTTCCGGCCATCGAGGTGACGTTCCCAGTCGCCCGCGTCGTATCGGAGGCCGGGCTGCGCCAGCTCCACGTTGCCGAGACCGAGAAGTACGCGCACGTGACCTACTTCTTCAACGGCGGCCGAGAAGAGCCGTTCGAGGGCGAGGACCGCGCGCTGATCCCCTCGCCGAAGGTGCCGACGTACAATCAGCAGCCGGAAATGAGCGCGCCAGGGGTCGGCGATGCGGTCGTCGCCGGGCTCAACCGCGGCGACTACGCCTTCATCATCGTCAACTTCGCGAACTGCGACATGGTCGGGCACACCGGCGTGATTCCGGCTGCGATCGCCGCGACCGAAGCGGTCGACGCGCAACTTGGCAGGATCGTGGACGCCGCGATGGCGGCTGGCGGCGTCGTGCTGGTAACGGCCGACCACGGTAACGCGGAGGAGGAGCTGGTCCCGGGGACCGATGAGCCGATGACTGCGCACACGACCAATCCGGTGCCCTTCATCGTTGTCGCGCCGGACGGCAGCCCGTCGCGCGAGGCGCGGATGCGGGATTCGGGCCGGCTCGCCGATGTCGCGCCGACCGTCCTCAAGCTTCTCGGGATCGCGGCGCCACGAGACATGACCGGCGAGCCGCTCTTCAGCGTGGAATCGGGAGAAGCGCAGTGACCCGGCCCCGTGCGGACCTCGTTGTGCGGAATGCTTCGGAGCTGCTCACGTGCGCGAGTGACGCCAACCTCGGAGTCGTGCGGGGCGGCGCGGTCGCCGTGGCCGACGGTGTGGTCGTGGCCGCCGGCGCCTGGGAGGAGGTCGAAGCCGCGGCCGATCTCGGTGGCGCAACGGTGATCGATGCCGCTGATTGCGTCGTCATGCCGGGCTTCGTCGACTGCCACACCCATGTGGTGTTTGGCGGCAGCCGTGTTGACGAGTACTCGGCGAAGCTGACCGGGGGCGACCTCGACGCATTGCGCGCGGCCGGCGCGCCGGTCGGCATCGTCGGGACCGTCTCCGCCACCCGCCGGTTGGGCGTCGACGGCCTGGTTGCCGAGGCGCTCCCGCGCGTCGAGGAGATGCTGCTGGCCGGCACGACGACGATCGAGAGCAAGAGTGGCTACGGGCTGGAGACCGAGGCGGAGCTGAACATGCTCCGCGCCAACTGGGAGATCGCCCGCCGCCTGCCGGGCGAGGCCGTCAGTACGTTTCTCGGCGCCCACGCGGCGCCGGTTGGGGTCGATCGCGCGCGATACGTCGATACGGTCGTCCAGGACATGATCCCGCGCGTCGCCGACGAGGGCCTGGCCGAGTTCTGCGACGTCTACTGCGAGCCGGGCTACTTCGACAACCACGACACGGAACGCATCCTCAAAGCAGGGCTGGCGGCCGGGCTCATGCCGAAGGTCCACGTGGATCAGTACTCGCACACCGGCGCAGCCGAGCTCGTCGCACGGCTGCGCTGCGTGTCGGCCGATCATCTCAATTACACGACACCGGACGAGATGGAAATCCTGGGCCGTGCGGGCGTCGTCGGCGTGTTGATGCCCTCGATCGACTTCGCCGTCGATCATCCTCGGCTGGCCGATGGTCGGGCGATGCTGGCGGCCGGGATGCGGATCGCGCTGGCGACCGACATCTGTCCCGGAGGCTGGATGCCGAGCATGCAGCTCGTGGTCGCGCTCGCGTGCCGCTTCTACCGGCTTTCGCCGGCCGAGGCGATCCTGGCCGCCACTGTTGGCGCAGCGTCGGCCGTCGGCCGGCCGGGGCAGGTTGGCTCACTCGAGCGCGATGCGCTGGCCGACATCCTCGTCCTGGACGTCGAGCGACACGAGGACATCGCGTATCGCTTCGGGCGCAACGCGGTGCGGACGGTCGTCAAGCGTGGGCGGGTTGTTGTCGAGGATGGCCGGCTGGTCTAGTCGCGACAGCCGCATGGGGCGGGCGGACGGAAGCCAAAGAAGACGACCACGCGACGCAGACGACCGTCCGGCCCGCGCTCGGCGAAGTTGACTCCCTCGGCGATGATATCCCCAAGGGGCCCGAGGATACGCCACTCAAAGCGCAACACGTCGTCGTAGGCTTCGACGGACCCGACGAGCGTCGGCGACGCGGATCCGTAGTACTCTCGCTGGATCCGGCTGATGTGGGAGTTGACCTCATCCCGGCCGCAGATGTGCAGACCCGGCAGGATGACTTCGCAGTCGTCGGTCCAGACACGCTCAAGGATTGCCTGGCGTCGCGCCTCATCGGGTTCGATGAGGCTGCTCGCGTAGTCGTCGATCAGGTCCTCGTGCGCGATCATCACCCGCTCCTCGGGGTAACGCCCCGATACGCTCCATGTTGCGTTTGAGTCGATGCCGCAATTGTAGCCGGTATTACGCCAATCTGCCGCGTCAGCCGGTGGATGATCGGCGGCCCGATGCCGCCTCAACCGGCTGCCGCGGCGCGCTGGAGTTCGGCGCACGACGGGATATCCTGAGACCAGGATGCTTGGCCCAAAGTGGCGTGTTGTGGACGGCGTCGGAGCGGAGCAATAGGGGTGTCTATGAGCGGTTCGGGAGGGCGCTATCGCGCCGAGCACCTGCACCAGCCGGACGGCTGGCTGTCGCCGGGCTACATCGAGGTTGACGGGCGCGGGTTCATCGCCAGCGTGGCCGGGACACTGCCGCCTGGCTGGGAGGACGCTGAAGTCGAACATCTCGGTGGCTTCGTCGTCCCTGGCATGGTCAACGTCCACTCGCACGTCCACCAGCGCGGCCTCAGTGGCCGCTCTGAGCCTGGCGCCGACTCGACGGTCGATGAGAGCTTCTGGACGTGGCGAACCAGAATGTACGACTTCGCCAACCGGCTCTCGCCGGACGACTTCGAGGCCATGGCAGCCCAGGCGTTCCTGGAGATGATCAAGGCCGGATTCACGACGGTCGGCGAGTTTCACTACCTTCACAACGCCCCGGATGGCCGACCGTACTCCGACCCCGCCGAGCTGACGCGTCGCATTCTCGCCGCGGCTGACGCGGTCGGGATCGGGCTGACGCTGCTGCCGGTGCTCTATAGCCATGGCGGGGTTGGCCGGCCGCCGCTCCCCGAGCAGCGACGGTTCATTCTGGACACCGACGCATACGTCGAGCTCGTCGAGCAGTCTCATGCCTTCGCCGCCGGCAACGACCTGCTGAACGTTGGCCTGGCTCCGCACTCGCTCCGCGCGGTCGCCGCTGGCGAGCTGACCGGGACGATCGCGGAGCTCGCCCCGCGGCTGCCTGACGTGCCGATCCACATCCACGTCGCCGAGCAGTTGCGCGAGGTCGACGAGTGCGTCGCCGGCCTCGGAGAGCGGCCAGGCGCGTGGCTCCTGCATCACGTCGACCTGAACGACCGTTGGACCTTCATCCACGCCACGCACTGCGACCGCGACGAGCGGCGCGGGATGAGCGCGGCCGGTGTCGTCGCCGGGCTCTGCCCGACGACCGAGGCGGGGCTGGGCGACGGCATCTTCCCACTCGGAGACTACGTCGCGGCCGGCGGCCGCTGGGGCATCGGGACGGACAGCGACTATCGCATCAGCGTCGCCGGGAAGCTGACTCATCTCGCCTTCGTCCAACGGCTGGCCAACCTCAGCCTCGTCGTGCTGCCGACCCGGACCGCTGGCGGGGTTCAGCCCGGCCGGCAGCTCTACGACCAGGCGTTGGAGGGCGGGACGCAGTCAGTCCGGCAGCCGGTCGGGGCACTCGTCCCAGGCCGGCGCGCCGATTTCGTCGTCCTTGACCCCGTGGACCCGGCGCTCGTCGGTCACAGTCCGGAGACAGTCCTCGACGGGCTCGTCTTCAGCGGCACATCGTCGGCGGTGCGCGATGTCTTCGTCGGCGGGCGGCGGGGTGTGGGTGAACGCCATCATCCTGCGGAGGACGAGATCTTCGAGCGCTTCCGCGCGGCGATCATCGGGCTAGTATGACAGCGAATGCCCGCGGCGCCCGATGCCGCGGGCATTCGCTCAGCTCTCCAGCCGGCACCCGAACGCTCGGCGGCCGGCGAAGACGGCCGCGTTGCCGAGCTGCTCTTCGATCCGCAGCAGCTGGTTGTACTTCTCGACCCGGTCCATCCGCGACGGGGCGCCGGTCTTGATCTGGCCGGCGTTGGTCGCGACGACGAGGTCGGCGACGAACGCGTCGGCTGTCTCGCCGGAGCGGTGCGAGATGACGGCGGTGAATCCGTTGCGGTGCGCCATCTCGATGGCGTCGAGGGTCTCGGTGAGCGTGCCGATCTGGTTCAGCTTGATCAGGATGGAGTTGCCGGCGCCGTCGCGGATGCCGCGCGACAGGCGCTCGGTGTTGGTCACAAACAGGTCGTCTCCGACGAGCTGGATCTGGTCGCCGAGCCGCTCGGTCAGCTTCTTCCAGCCATCCCAGTCGTCTTCGGCCAGGCCGTCCTCGATTGAGATGATCGGGTACTCGGCGCGGGCCTCGGCGTACCAGTCGATCATCTCGTCGACCGTAAGCGTGCGGCCCTCGCCGCGCAGGTGGTACTTGCCGTCCTCGAAGAACTCGGTTGAGGCGGGATCCATCGCCAGCATGATGTCGTCGCCCAGCGCGAAGCCAGCGCGCTTGATCGCGTCGGCGATCAACTCCAGCGCCTCGCGGTTCGAGCCGAGGCTCGGCGCGTAGCCGCCCTCGTCGCCCACCGAGGTGGCGTAGCCATGCTCGCCGAGCACCTTCTTCAGATTGTGGAACACCTCGGTCCCCCAGCGCAGGCACTCACTGAAGCTGGCCGCGCCGACCGGCATGACCATGAACTCCTGGAAGTCGACGCTCGACCCGGTGGCGTGCTTGCCGCCATTCAGGATGTTGAGCATTGGGACCGGCAGCGTCGCGGCGTTCGGCCCGCCGAGGTAGCGATACAGCGGCAACTGGCAGGCGACGGCGGCGGCGCGCGCGACCGCCAGCGAGACGCCCAGGATCGCATTGGCGCCGAGGTTGCCTTTGTTGTCGGTGCCGTCGAGGTCGATCATCAGTTGGTCGATCTCACGCTGGTCCGTCGCCTCGGCTCCCTCCAGCGCCGGCCCGATGACCTCGTTGACGTTGTCTACCGCCGACAGCACGCCCTTCCCGCCGTAGCGGCTGGGGTCGTCGTCGCGAAGCTCGACAGCCTCGAACTGTCCGGTCGAGGCGCCGGAGGGCACGGCGGCGCGCCCGAACGACCCATCCTGCAGCGTCACGTCTACCTCGACCGTCGGGTTCCCGCGCGAGTCGAGGATCTCCCTCGCCCAGATCGATTCGATCGTTGTGCCTTGCCAGCCAGCCACCATGCTCTTCCTCTCGTGCCGAACGGCGCTGCGTCCCCGCGCACTTCGCGCATCTGCCGACGATATCGTACCCGTTTCGTCCCAGAGCGATGGACGCGATGGCTGGAGTATGGCGTGATTGCCGCGCCAATTGGAGTCCTGCGCTCCCGTTGAATCGGTGCGCCGAGTGGCGGGCCGTGCTCAGCGCAAGCAGATGCAGCCACCGGTCACCGGCAACCACGATGTGCCGTTCCTCGCCGGGTGTGAGCAGGAGACGATATCGGTCGGCGAACGCACCGCTGCGTTGCTATACTCGCAGCCAATAGTGATGCAGCGTCGATGGAGACGGGTTGCGGAGCAGGTCGCCGACAGGGATGCCAGGCCGATCAGACTGAGAGCCGGCTCGGATGCCCGCCGCAACGTTCACTCCGGAGCTGGACGGTGAACGCCCGACATGGGGCAAGTAGTCGCCCCCGGTTGCTCCCCGTTAGCGGAGCCTGTCCGGTTCGACCCATTGGTCGAGCCGGCGAATGAGGCTGGCCCGCGCGAGCGGCTGGTGAATCAGGGTGGTATCGCGAGATCGCTCTTCGCCCCTGGCGGAGGGCGATCTTCTGCTTTCTGGTTGGTTACGGATGGTGCTGATTGAGGCGAGTCTCGATCAGGGAGGGTTGCGACGATGAGCGAGACCACGCAGGGACTGAGGCAGGATGCGTTCGCCGCGCTCGATCTGGTCGAGGACGAGGCCGACCTCGCTGGCTGGTATCGCGATGTCCTCGGCCGCAAGGGCAGTCTGAGCGAGGCGCTGAAGGGACTAGCCGGCCTTGACGCCGACGCCCGCCGCGAGCGCGGCCGCGAGCTCAATGAACTGAAGCGGCAACTGGAAGCGGCGTTCGCGACGCGGCAGGAGGCGATCAAGTCGCAGTCGCTCGATGCG
>DAOKZM010000189.1:0-6424 GCA_035325665.1 Thermomicrobiales bacterium
CGACGCGCGGCACGCTCTGCGTCCCGAATGCCATCGCCGCGACGGCCTGCGCGCCACCGATCCGGAAGACGCGCGCCGCTCCCGCGATCTGCGCGGCGACGGCGGTCACCGGGGCGATCTGGCCGTCGCGCTCCGGCGGGGCGCAGACCACGACCTCGCCGACGCCAGCCACGGTGGCGGGGATGGCCGTCATCAGGAGGGAAGAGGGGTACGGCGCGGTGCCGCCGGGGGCGTAGACCCCGACCCGCTCCAGCGGGACAACGAGCTGGCCCAGCACGCCTTCCGGCTGGACGTCGATCCACGGGTCGATGTGCTGGCGTTCGTGAAAGCGGCGGATGCGCGCGGCGGCCGTCTCCAGTGCGGCGATTACCTCTGGTGCGACGGCCTCGTGGGCAGCCTGAAGCTCGCTCCTGGACACCTCCACCGCGTCGAGCCGGACGCCGTCGATCTGCTCCGTGTAGCGAATGAGCGCGGCATCGCCGTCAGTCCGGACGTCGGCGAGGATTCGCTGGACGACCTCGTCGGCGGTGAGGTCGGCGCCGAAGACGCGCCGCACCCCCTCACGCATCCGCGGCGAGAGTTCCGCGTCGCGCAGCTCACGTCGAGCCAGGACGGCGGCGCGTCCAGCTTCCGCTCCGTGATGGACCCGCACTACCATGGCCGGCTCGCCTCGCTCTCGCGTCGCTCGATCGCCTCGGTCAGCTCGCCAAAAGCCGTCGAAACCGTGTCGAACATGTAATCGGGCGCGCTGACGGTGATCCCGCGCGCTCCAGCCGATCGCAGGTGGTCGATCGTGGCCAGCATCCGTCCAGCGGGGACGATCACGCTCACCGCGAACCATTCCGCCTGACCGCTCCGGACGACCTTCGGGAAGACCGGCGAGACAGTCGGGCCAGTCTCGCCGGCCAGGTCGACGTTGGTCATGATCTGGGCGGCGACTGCCGCGGCCGACTCACCGGTGATGTTGGCGGTGACAGTCTGGAACGACCGCGAGCGCAGCTTTGCCTCGATCAGCTCGATCATGACCCGCGCCTGATCCAGCCGCGGGCCGGTCGCCAGGCTGCGGACGTTCGCGATCAGACACGCCTGGGCGCGCAGGACGATTCCACCTTCCAGGACACGCAGATGGTTGTCGCGCAGCGTCACACCGGTCTCGGTCAGATCGGCGATCACGTCGGCGTAGCCCAAGGCTGGCGCTGCCTCGAGCGCGCCGTGCGCGGCGGTCAGGCTGAAATAGTTGACGCCGCTGCGATAGAGGTGATCGCTGACCAGATTGGAGAACTTCGTCGCGACCCGCAGCGGCTGACCGCGTCGTTTCAGGTCGATCGATAGTTCGGCGAGATCGTCGATCGTCGTGATATCCAGCCACGACTCCGGGACGGCGATGACCACCTGGCAGCGGCGGAAGCCCAGGTCCGGCACGACGACGTGGACGTCCGGGTTGTCGGCGGCGTGCTCCGCGACGAGATCGAAGCCGGTGATCCCGAGGTCGGCGCTGCCGTCGGCGACCTTGTGGACGATGTCCTCCGGGCGCTGGAAGAGGATTTCCGCCGCAGGCACGGCCGGCATCCGGCCGACGTACTGGCGCGGGTTCGGCCGCCAGTAGCCGAGTCCGGCTCGACTGAGGAAGCCGGCCGTTGACTCCTCGTATGCGCCCTTGCTGGCCAGGGCGACCCGCAGGTGCTTCTCGGTCATCGCGTGACCTCCTCCGGCCGCGGCACGTCAGGCAGGACGGTGATCGCCCCGTCGGCGAGGGAGGTCACCTCGACCCCGCCATCGACAGCACGGGCGAGGATCCACGCGCCCTGACGCTGCGCCGCACGGCGCGTGGCCGAGAGGTTACGGCCGCGCTGGTCGAGCGTCGCGACCCAACCGGCCGCACGGAGCGAAGTTGCGAGCTGCAACGCCGCGATGGGATCGCTGTCGAGCATGACGACGGCTATCGACCGCGACGCGGGCGCCGGCCTCCGCTCGGACGCCGCGAGCACGCGCTCCAGGCCATAGGAGAACCCGCAGGCCGGCGCCATGCCCCGCGCACCCAGGACCTGAGCAAGATCGTCGTAGCGTCCTCCTCCGCAGAGCTGCGGCCCCCGGCCACCTTCGGCGTAGATCTCGAAGAGCATCCCGGTGTAATAGTGCAACCCACGACCCATACCAAGGTCGATCGTCACGTCGTCACGACTGAATCCGTTGGCCTCCAGCAGGCCAACGATTTGCTCGAGCTCGTCCAGCGGCTCGTCGGAGAGACCGTGATCGCGGACGAGCCGTCGCAGCGGGTCCAGCACCTCCGCGGGAGGACCGGAGAGACGGGTCAGCGCGGTGACGAATGCCGCGGCATCGCGGAGCACGGCGACATCGTGGTGACGGCGCTGCTTCCGAATCAGCCCGCGGGCGATATCTTCCGGCTCGCGTGCGCCGGCCTCGAACCTGACTCCGGCGTGCCGCAGCACGCTCACGATCGCCGCCTCGCTGAGCCCGTCGAGGCCATCGTCGAGCAGCCCCGAATCGTCCAGCGGCTCGTCGGTGCGAGCGAGGTGTGGCGGAAGCTCATGAGCGGCATCATCTCCCTTGCGCAGCCGCTCCATGCTCCAGGTCAACCAGTCCTGGGCGCGCTGGTCGATCTGGAGCGCCGCGAGGTAACCGATAACGACGCCGATGTGGCCGAGGACGAGACGCATCCGGTCGATGCCGGACCGGCGCAGCCCCTCGATCGCCAGCGCGATGATCTCGGTGTCGGCCACCGGACCGGCCGCGCCGATCAGCTCGCAACCGAACTCGGTGAACTGCCGGGATCGTCCCGCCTGCGGCTTCTCGTAGCGGAAGACCGGGCCGGCATAGGACAATCGCTGCGGAAGGGGCTCGGACTGCAGCCGATCGACGAAGAGCCGGACAACCGAGGCCGTGAACTCCGGTCGCAGCGCGAGGTCGCGGCCCCGGTAATTGAACGAGTAGAGCTGCGCGACCCGGTCGCCGCCGGACTTACGCAGGAATAGCTCGGTCGCTTCGATGACCGGCGTCTCGACCGGCTGGTAGCCGTGCAGCCGCGCGTTGTCGATCAGGCTGGCGGTCAGGCCCTCGATCTCGTCGCGAGCCTCAGGGAGGAGGTCGTGAGTTCCCCTGACACGCTCGACCGGCCGCGCGCCTCGCCGCTGGCGATCCTCGCTTGGGCTTGCTTCCTCAGCCATCCGTGGGCCTACCTCTGCTCATCTCGTTCTCATCTCGGCGCTCGCCGGGCTTCCGAATCACGTCCGTAGCGTCCCCTTGACACGCTTGGACACGCTCTGGGTTATGCGAGCGCGGATGCGCTCGACCTCGTGCTCCGCGAGCTGCCGATCCGGCGCCGAGAGAGTCACCCGGTAGGCGAGGCTCTTCTTGCCCTCGGGAATGCCCTGGCCGCTGTAGATGTCGAAGAGTGTGATGTCCGACGCCAGCGGTCTCGCGCCGTCCGCGATCGCCTGGCGGACGGCGCCGGCCGGCGTCTCCTCTTCGACAACGACAGCGAAGTCCTGCCGGATCGGCTGGAAGCGCGAGATAGGCGAGACGTTCCAGGTCTCCAGCAGTGTCGCGCCGAACGGCGTCAGGTCGATCTCGGCGAAGGCCACACGGTCAGAGACGCCGAAGGCCTGCGCGACGCGTGGATGGACCTCGCCAACGATCCCGATCTGCACGCCGCCGAGCTCGACGGCGGCCGAGCGCCCTGGCTGCATCGACGGGTGATCGACCGCCACCCAGCTCAACTCCGGCACGCCAAGGCGTGCGGAGAGAACCTCGACCACCCCCTTGAGGTCGAAGAAGTCCAGCTCGTCCTCGCCGCTCCGGTACCACGACTCCGGCTCACGAACCCCGCTGAGCGCGATCGCAACCGCGCGCGGCTCGTCAGGCAGCTCGTCCCGGCCCAGCGGCTGATAGGTTCGCGCCGTCTCGAAGATCGCGACGCGCTCGACGTATTTGCGGTTCTCGGCGACCATCCGCAAGAGCGATGGCAGCATGGTGGGACGCATGATCTCCCAGTCGGCGCGGAGCGGGTTCGTCGCCCGCACGTAGTCAACCTCTGGCCGCACGAACGCGCCCAGCACCTCGGGTGTCCCGCCTCCGTTCGGCGAGAGCGCGGCCAGGTCGGCGTCGGCGATCATCGAGTAGGTGATGACCTGCGTCAGGCCAGCAGCCACGAGCGCGTCCTGGGTGACACGGTCGACGAGCCGGGCCGGGTCGCGAAAGACCGGGACGGTGCGGCCGGTCGGGAGCGTCTCGGGAAGCGACTCGTAGCCGTAGATGCGGATGACCTCCTCGACGACATCGGCCGGGATGTTGATGTCGCTGCGGTAGGTCGGGGCAGAGACGACGACGACCGGCGCGCCGTCCGCGTCCTCGACGATCGGCTGAAGGTCGAGCCGCCCGAGGATCTCTACAACAGTGTCCAGCGGGATCTGCATCCCGAGCAGCCGTTCGACCTCGGCGTAGGGCATCCGAACGACGGTCCGCTTGCGCGGCCGCGGGTAGGCGTCGGCAACCAACGTCGCCCTCGCCGCCGGGTCGATCTCCGCCAGCAAGGCGACGAATCGCTCCAGGCCGGTCCAGGCCAGGTTCGGATCGACACCGCGCTGGAAGCGCGCGGACGCCTCGGACGGGAGCTTCAGGTTGCGGACGGTCCGGCGCACTGTCTTGTCGCCGAACGACGCCGATTCGAGCAGGACGGTTGTCGTCGCGTCCGAGACCTCGCTCTCGACCCCTCCCATCACGCCAGCGATTGCGACGGCCCGGTCGGGGTCGGCGATCACGAGCGTGTCACTGTCGAGCTCGCGCACGACGTGGTCGAGTGTCTCCAGTCGCTCGCCGGGGCGAGCGCGACGGACAACAATCCGCTGGTCGTGGATGTGGCCAGCGTCGAAGCCGTGCATCGGCTGGCCGATCTCGAGCATCACGTAGTTGGTGATATCGACGACGTTGTTGACTGGCCGCATCCCGGCGAGGTTCAGCCGACGCTGCATCCAGTCCGGCGACGGACCGACGGTGACGCCCTCAATGATCGCCAGCGTGTAGCGCGCGCACAGGTCGGGATCCTCGATGACGACCCGCGTGTCGTCGCGCAGCAACCCGGACAGGTCGGCGGTCGCCAGCGGCCGGACGGCCGTGTCGAGGATCGCCGCCAGCTCGCGGGCGATGCCGACGACCGAGAAGGCGTGGACGAGGTTGGGCGTGATCTCGAACTCGATCACGTCGTCGCCGAGGTAGTCGCGCAACGGCGCGCCGACCGGCGCGTCGTCCGGCAGCACGAGAATACCCTCGTGCTCCTCGGACATGCCGAGCTCCTTCTCGGAGCAGACCATGCCCTCGGACCTAACGCCACGGATTTTGCTCGCCTTCAGTGTCTTGTACTGCAGCGTGTCGACGTAGGGGTCGATCAGCCGCGCGCCAACGAGCGCCAGCGCGACCTTCTGTCCCTCGCGGATGTTCGGCGCACCGGTGACGACGGTGAGCTGATGAGGGCCGGCATGGACGGTCGCCAGCACGAGCCGGTCGGCGTCGGGGTGTGGCGCGACACCGACGACCTCAGCGACATAGATGTTCTCCCACTCCTCGCCAACGCGGGTGACGCTCTCGGCCTCAAGGCCGGCCATCGTCAGCCGGTGAGCAATTTCGGAGGTTTCGAGGTCGGTATCTACCAACTCACGGAGCCAGCGGACAGGAACGCGCATATCAGTGTCCTCCAGGTGCCGGCAGACCAATCCCGCCGCGGCGAGCCGGGCTTGCCAGGGTGTGCGTCAGAGCCGCGCCCGGCCGAATTGCGACAGGAACCGCAGGTCGTTGCTGAAGAACAGCCGGACGTCCTGCACGTTGTACTTGAGCATTACCAGCCGCTCGACGCCCATGCCGAACGCCCAGCCGGTGTACACGTCGGGGTCGTAGCCGACGTTGCTGATCACGTTCGGATGGACCATACCGGCGCCGAGAAGCTCGATCCAGCCGCTGTACTTGCAGGTCCGACAGCCGCGCCCGCCGCAGAATGGACAGTCGATCGACATGTCGACCCCTGGCTCGACGAAGGGGAAGAAGTCGCAGCGGAAGCGCACCTTGCGCTCGGCGCCGAACACCTGGCGCGCGAACTCGGCGAGGGTCCCCTTGAGGTCAGCCATCGTGATCCCGCGATCGACCGCCAGGCCCTCGACCTGATGGAAGTGCCACTCGTGCGTCGCGTCCTGCGCCTCGTACCGGTAGGTACGGCCCGGCACGACGACGCGGACCGGCGGCTCCTGCTGAAGCATCGTGCGGACCTGCATCGGCGAGGTGTGCGGGCGCAGCGTGATCTCGGCCTGATCGGAGTCGATGAAGATCGTGTCCCAGACATCGCGGGCGGGATGGTCCTTCGGGATGTTCAGCATGTCGAACGAGTACTCGGCCAGCTCGACCTCCGGGCCTTCGACCG
>DAOKZM010000190.1:0-6422 GCA_035325665.1 Thermomicrobiales bacterium
ACGGCGTTCACCGCGCGATCGTCGGCGGCGGCTGGCTGAACCTGGCGCCGGGCGAGATCACCGATGACACGCAGATGGCTCTCTGCATCGCCCGCTCGATCGTCGCGCGAGGCGGCTTCGATCCGGACGACATCGCCGCGCGTTTCGTCGAATGGTACAGGTCGGACCCGAAGGACATCGGTAACACGACCCGCCATGCCCTCGCCTTGCTCGACGCCGGGGAGTCGTGGGAGGATGCTGGCCGGCTGACCCACGAGGCGATGCGCCCGCGCGACGCCTCGAACGGCTCGATCATGCGCTGCGCGCCGGTCGCACTGGCGACGTGGCGTGACCCGGAGATGAACGCTCGCCACACGGCCGATTCGTCGCGGATCACGCATGCCAACCCGCTCTGCGCCGACGCGTGCGTCGCGTTGAACGCGGCGCTGGCCGCGCTGCTGGCAAACCCACAGGCGGACCTCATCGCCGAGGCGTCCGCGGCCGCATCGCTCGACGAGGTCCGCGCTGCCGCCGAGGCGGCCCGTGAGGCGACGCCGGATACGCTCCGGGCGGGCGGCTACGTTCTGGATACCCTCACCGCCGCGCTCTGGGCGGTAGCCAGCCACGACTCACCGGACGACACCACCGGCGCCGTCGCTGGCGCGCTGGCCGGCGCGCGCTGGGGCGCGGCGGCGCTGCCGGCTCGCTGGCTGGACGTGCTGGTGGACCGCGACGAGCTAACCGGCGTGGCCGACGCGCTGCTCGCCCTGGGGCAGCGAGCGCTCTGACCGCGTCTCCCGTGGCGCGCGGTTGAGGATGCGGACGTGGTAGCCCTCAGGCAGCCCGCGCGCGATCTGTCCGGCGACTTCGTCGAGGTCCGATCCCGGCGGGACGGTGAGCTCAAGGATGAGTCGTGGGCCCTCCTCGGCCGCTTCCGGCCGCGCGCCCAGGTCGGCGCGTAGCAGCAGCGCGTGGTAGACCAGGACCGCTGCCGCGACGAGGAAGACCGCGCCGGGCGTGCTCAGCTCGCGTCCGAGCGACTCGGTCCCGACATTCAGGATCGCCGTCAGAACCCGGTAGATGATCAGCGCCAGCGACACGAGGACGGCGACGACTGATCCGGCGAGGCTGGCGTAGACGTAGACGCGCCGGACGGTGTTCGCCCGCTCGATGATCGGGTCCGCCTCGACCCAATGACCGATCCGATACGACTGCCAGAGCCAGGCCGCCGTGCCAAGCAGCGCGACCGGCAGCATGCTGCTGATGTCGTTCTTCCACGGATCGCCACCGAATATCGCCCGTGGCGCGCCAGCCAGCCGGTCGAACAGCGCCGCCAGCGTGCCGGCCAGGCCGACCGCCCCGGCCGCCAGACCGATCAGCGCGACTCCGTAACTGTAGACGCGGCGAACATTCGCCTGATCGGCGGCTTCCGCGCTGCGGTCCGCCTCGGCGATGACCAGGCGGCCGAAGAAGTACCAGCCCGCGGCGAACGGGAGCGCCCTTAGCAGCGGCTCGACGACTCGGAAGGCGAGTCCCTCCGGCCCGTGGGAGGCGTCGAGTAGTTCACGCAGCGCCTGCTCGATCGCTCCGGCGACGAACACCAGGCTGACGACGAGCCCGATGAACGTCAGCACGTAGAGCGCCAGCCGGCGCAGCGTCGAGCGTCGCTCGAACTCGCCGAGCGCGTCCGGTCGGGCGATCAGCGCGTTCCCGACCGTCATGTGCAAGGCCCAGAGTCCCAGACCGACCATCGCGCTGGCGACACCCTCGGATAGCCCGTTCAGCCACCAGTGAGTGCCGAAGACGACTGGCCGCTCGTCGAACACGGCCTGGGCAGTCACACCGAGGAGCGTCGAGATCCCGGAGAGCATCATGACCGCCGCGATGACCGTCGCGATGTACAGGTAGAGCCGCGGCACGACGGCGCTGTCGGCAAGTCCGGCGCCGAGACGCTCGTCACGCCGCCGGACGAGCGCGTGGTACACCCAGATGCTCGCGGAAACGATCATCAACGCCAGGTTATCCGGCAACGCCTGGGGCGTCCCCCAGGAGCGGTCGTCCGCCAGCTCGTGGAAGAGCGCCGTGATGAATGAGATCGAGGAGGTCATGAGCAGGAAGAAGCTGACGAACAGCACCGCCGACAGATACAGCGCCCGCTCGGGCGCGGCCCGCTCGGCGCTCGCGAGCGCGTCGTCGCCGGCCGTCGCCCGCTCGGCCAGCCACCAGTGCAGCAGCCAGATCGGCAGCGCGACGACGATGATCGCGACGACCAGGCTCGCCTCACGGCGGAACGCCTCGGTGTCGCCCGAGATGATATGGGTGTCGCGCAGCGCGTCGCTGATGCGCTGGAACAGGTTCATCAACAGGCGGCTGACGCCGACACCGAGCGCGATGAGGCTGACCGCCGCGACGAAGTAGAGGTAGAGCCGCCTGGCGCGTTGCATCGTTCTCCCCGCTCTCGCTCGCCGCGCAACCGCGGAACCCTAGAACCACACCACGTACGGGTCGTCGATCAACCAGTCGCCGTCCTCGCGGACCAGCGGGATCGTCATCGTCCACGAATACCGCTCGAGCGACAGACCCGAGCCGCTGCTGTCCTCGACCCGCAGCCAGACCGTCGCTCGATCGCCGGCCACCTCGGTCCGCTCGACCGTCACTAGCCCGTTTTCGCCGATCGGTCCCGGCCGGTACAGCGCCCAGCCGCCGTCGGTGTCGATCTGCTGGCGCGCCCGCTCGCTGAGCAGCTCGCGGGCCGCGTCGGCGTTCCCTCGCCGTATCGCCTCGAGGTAGCGCTGGACGACCCCCTCCGGCGTGGCTGGGTCGTAGTTCGCCTTCTCCGGTCCGCCGAGCGCGACGATGAGCGCCACCGCGAGGACGACGACGGCCAGCACCGATCCGCCAGCGATCAGGACGAAACGCTCTGGTCTTCCCATTCCCGCCGCCTCGTGTCTCGTGACCGTCACCCGGTCCCATCGATATGACGTGACATCGCGCCGGCCGGTTTCAGTCGGCTAATGGTCAATCCTCCGACCACCACCAGCGGCGGCTGGTGTTGAGGTTTTCGCAGCCGTCTGCCGTGATCAGGATATTGTCCTCTAGCCGGAGACCGCCTTCGGGATGCCGGTAGAGGCCTGGTTCAGGAGTGATGTACATGCCGGGGCGCAGGATCGTCCGGTCGCCGGTGAAGAGGACCGGCGGCTCGTCGTTGGAGACCCCCAGCCCGTGGCCACAGTAGGTGCTCGGCCCGCCGAAGTGCATCGACTGGTAGCCGTCGAACCCCTCGTCGTGGGCGATTTCATCGATCTCGTGCTGCAGCTCCTCGGCGCGCACCCCCGGCGCGGCCTTGGCAATGATCGCGTCGAGCATCCGCTCAACCGTCTCGAACATGTGCCGCTGGGTGTCGTTGGGCGGGCCGATCACCGCCGAGCGGCAGATGTCGAACCCGTAGCCCCGGTAGCTGCCGCGGATCTCCATCTGCGCCATATCGCCGCGCTCCAGCACCCGGTCGCTGGCGAACGGGCGGATCAGCGGCTCGCCCGAGCGGTAGACCCCGCTCTGGCAGGTGAGCGACGTATTGGTCGCGCCGAGCGATCGCAAGGCTCGATCGATGTCGTTGACGACGTCCTGCTCGGTCCGGCCGGCCCGGAATGCCTGCATCGCCGTCTCGGCCCCAGCGTCGGCGATCTTCGCCGCCTCGCGGAGGATCTGCTGCTCCATCTCGTCCTTGACCGCCCGCATCGACCAGAGGATGTCGTCGGCGAAGTAGAAGCTGCAGAACGGCAGCGCCGCCTGGATGTCGCGGTAGAGCAGGACCGGCAGGAACTCCTCGCCGGCCAGACCCCAGCGCTCGCCGCTGTCCAGCCCGTAGCCGGCCAGCACGCGAGCCAATCCGCGCGGCAGGTTGGTGTCTACCTCGACGCGATCGACGGTGACGTCCGGCTCGTAGTAGGGCGAGGTGACCAGCAGCGTCTCCTCTTGGTCGACCGGGATGACGATGGCGCAGTAGCCGCGCCCGCGCTGGTCGTACATCGAGGGGTGCGACCCGGCGATCGGCCGGTGGTTGGCCAGGTAGAGGCCGTTGCCGGCGCGGTCGGGGTCGCGGGAGAAGACGATCAGGCCGGCGAAACTGCGCGCGCTCGCCTCGACGCGGCAGCGCTGCCTCCGTGCCGCGTAGGTCTCGATCGGGATCGCCAGGCTCGTATCGCTCACAGTCCTCCACCCTCCTCGTCGCCTCGCGGCGTCTCACAGTCCCCGGCGCGATCGTACCGTACAATCCGGCGATGGTGACGCGATCTTTACGCGCCTGCTGGCAGCCGGCCGCCGACCTCGTCGAGACTGTCCGCGGCCTCGCCCCGCTATCAGACGACATCGCCGGCCGCTTCGAGCGCGGCGAGCCGAATGACGCTGCCGTCGCGGCACTGGCCGGGGTGGGCCTGCTTGGCTTGACCCTTCCGACTCGCTATGGCGGACTGGGGCGCGACTACACCGCGCTCGCCGCCGTCTGCGAGGAGCTCGGCGCGATCGACACAGCCCACCAGGTCAGCCTCACCGTCCATCTCGCCCTCACGGCGATGTGCATCCTGCAGTGGGGCAACGAGTCACAGCGCGAACGCTGGCTGCCGCCGTTGGCGAACGGCGAGCGGATCGGGACCTTCGGCCTGACCGAGCCGGGAGCGGGATCGGACGTCGGCGCGCTGCGGATGCGGGCGCGGCCGGCGCCAGGCGGATACGAGCTCTCCGGCGAGAAGTCCTGGATCAGCGCCGTCAACCAGGCGACGCTCTTTATCCTGTTCGCCACTGTCGACCCGGCCCGGCGTCACAAGGGCATCACCGCGTTCATCGTCCCGCGCGAGTCGCCCGGCCTGTCGACCACCGTCCTCCACGGCAAGCTCGGGCTGCGGGCCGGCGACACCGGCGCCGTCGTCTGTGACCGCGTGTTCGTCCCCGACGACGCGCTGCTCGGCCAGGTCGGCGAGGGGTTCGCCGTCGCTCTCTCGGCCCTCGGCAACGGCCTGTTCACCGTCGGTTGCGGGGCGCTCGGCATCGCCCGCGCCTGCCGAGAGTGGACGGCCGGATTCCTCCGCGACCTGGGCGATGACGGCCGCGGTCTCGATGGCGCGTTGCTCGCCGGGATGGTCGCTCGCGAGGAGTCGGCGCGGCTGCTGCTGGCTCGCTCGGCGGCCATGAAGGATGCGGGCCGGCCGAACGCCCGCGAGACGAGCCTGGCCAAGTGGCGCGCCGCCGACGCCGGCTTCGCCAACGCGTCCGACGCGCTGACGATCTGGAACCGCTGCGCGACCGGCGAGCAGCCGACCCTGCTGCGCCACCTGTTCAACGCCAAGGGCGCGGTGATCTACGGCGGCGCCGCCGAGATCCATCAGTCGATGCAGGGCGCCTACGCGCTCGGCGATCGCGTCGAGCGTCCCTTCCGCTGCCCGTCGCCGTCGGCCCGCGACCTCGTCTGACACCGCTGTCGTCGTGGTTACAATGCCGATGCCGGGGGACTCCCCCGCAGGGTACGGGACGATAGGAGGACACATGTTGAAGCATCGTGAGGTCGGCGACTGGCTCGACGAGCGGCAGGAACGTTTCATCGACATCGCCGACAAGATCTGGGAGTACGCCGAGGTCGCCCTGGCCGAGACGAAATCGTGCCAGCTCCAGGCGGAAGACCTCGAGGCGGATGGGTTTCGCATCACCCGTAACGTCGGCGGACTGCCGACGGCGTTCGTCGCCGAGTGGGGCGAGGGATCGCCGGTCATCGGCTTCCTCGGCGAGTACGACGCCCTGCCGGACCTCTCCCAGAAGAACCAGGCAGCTCAGGAGCAACTGGTCCCCGGCGGCGCCGGTCACGGCTGCGGACACAACCTCCTCGGCGCCGCCAGCCTCGCCGCCGCCTCGGCGCTGAAGGCCTGGCTTCAGGAGACCGGCCGCAAGGGGACCGTGCGCTACTACGGCTGCCCGGCCGAGGAGACCGGCGCCGGCAAGGTGTTCATGGCTCGCGGCGGCGCGTTCGATGGACTCGACGCGGCGATCACCTGGCATCCCGGAGCCATGACTTCGGTCATGCGCGGCAGCTCGCTCGCGATCGACCACATCAGCTTTCGCTTCTTCGGCAAGACCGCCCATGCCGCCGGGGCGCCGGAACTGGGCCGCTCGGCGCTGGACGCGGTCGAGTTGACCAACATCGGCGTCAACTACCTGCGCGAGCACGTCATCGACTCGGCCCGCATTCACTATGTCATCACTAACGGCGGCGGGCAGCCGAACGTCGTCCCGGCCGAGGCCGAGGTCTGGTACTACATTCGCGCCCCGCGCCGCGACCTGCTCGACCCGATCACTCAGCGGGTTCGGACGATCGCCGCCGCGGCCGCACAGATGAGCGAGACCCGGCTGGAGGAGCTCGACTTCTACGGCATCCACAACTTCCTGCCGAACCAGAC
>DAOKZM010000191.1:0-4328 GCA_035325665.1 Thermomicrobiales bacterium
CAGCCTGTTGAAAAAGGCAGGCGGTTGGCAGCACAAGACGACCGTCGGCGGATGCTGGTGGATCGGTGCCATCAGCAGCAACCGCGCCGCAGTGATCCGGATGCTACCGACGCCAGTACTGCTCCGGCCGCGCCGCCCGGGAATGGTCGTCGTCCCCAACCACGCCAGCTCAGCAGCCGCTTGAGGTTCTGCCCGGCGGCAACGAGTAGCGCTTCGCTGTTGACCTTCGGCAATCCGCGCAGCCGAAACTGCTCCAGGCCGTGCCATTGCTTGGCTTCCCCGAACAGCGGCTCGACCCAGACGCGGCGCTTGCGGATCGCTTTCTGGTAGGGCTCGGTATCCTGATACGTCTGTACCCGCTCAACGTCGGCCGCGTGCGCCGCCCGCTGGATGGTCCGCCCGCGATTGCTGGTCGTGCAGGCAGCCTTCACTGGGCAGGCGTTACACGTGGCGGGGTCGGCCCGGTAGATCACGACGTTGGTGGCCGAGCGCACGGTGGCCGGGTGGAGCGGATGCCCTTCGGGACAGTGATAAACGTCCTGCGCCACATCGTAGCTGAAGCACGACGGACCATAGAACGCGGTGCGGTCCCAGTCGGCGAGCGGCACATAGGCGCGCATGCCCGCATCCTCCACGGCTTGGATAATCTCGCCCGTGGCGTAGGTCGTGTCGCCGGTCACCTGGCGTGGTCGCAGCCGCCAGCGGAAGCACACCCGCCACAGCAGATCCAGCGCCGGCTGGTTCTCCATGACCTCCGCTGGGGTGACGAGCACGCCGAGGATGATGCGCGCCTTGCCGCCATCGACCACGAGATGGTCGTGGTACCCGATGCGCAGGCCCGTCTGGGCACGATACATGAGCGAGGCATCCGGATCGGTGCGGCTCGCCTCGTAGTCGGAGCGCCGCTGGTAGCCGCCGCGCATGATGGATCGATCGGGTTGCCCGCCGACGGCGAGCCAGTCATGCCGCGCACCATCGGTTGCAGTGACGTCCGCGTTTGTGGTCGGGAACACCACGAGCGGGGCGGCGGATGGCTTGGCGCTCTCCTCCGTCGTCTCCGGCTCATTGGCGAACACCGTCGCCAGATGGGCCTCGACCGCAAAGCGCGGCATGAGCGAGTCGAGTGAGGCGTTCGCTGCGACCTTCGTCGCATCGAGGTAGAGCTCGCGGCCCCAGACCAACCCTGCTTGCTGACATCGCGAGACGACAACGTCAAAGAACCGGCGGAACACGTCGAGCCCATAGCGGTCGCGGATACGAGTCAGGCTGGAGTGGTCGGGCAGCGGTTCCTCGAGGTCGTACCCGAGGTACCAGCGCACGCTCAACCGGTCGGCTGCCACGGTGAGCAACTGCCGTTCCGAGCGGAGTCCTTCAAAGAACATGACCAGTTGCAGTTTGAAGAAGACAACCGGATCAATGGAGGGCCGACCGCCCGCGGCATAGCAGTCGGCGACGAGCTCGCGCACGAAGGCGAGGTCGAGCGTGCGCTCCAGATGGCGGTAGAAGTGGTCGGCCGGGGTCGGCCGGGACGAGCTGCTCCAGCGTCACGGCGTCGATGGGGGTGAAGATGCGCTCTTTGATGCCTATCACGGTGCTACCCTCCCGACATGATGGAAGGGCGCTATCGTATCGCGCGTTTTTCAACAAGCTGACCCTTTAAGGCTGACAAGCCCGCGGATCGTGCGATTCACTTGTATGGTGTGATGAGAGAGGCGCTACGGGCAGACGGCCGACCGATAACAGCGGCAGGAAATGACCGTAACATCTGGCGATGACCCAACATTTTAGGCACCGAACGCGATAGGCCCGTATCGTTTCGCGGCGCCGGCGGCTCGGTATGATGATTGGTCAACACGCATCCATCGACAAAGCTGATGTACTCATAGCCAACGTCGATAACTCTTACGCATTTGTCGTCGCGCCCAGAATGCGGTCGCGCAGGAACTCCTCGGTGCCGGCGAGGTGCGCCAGGAGCTGGCGGATGGTCCATTCGCCCTCGGGCGCGACGTAGAGGACGTCGTCAGGCGCGCCGACGAGGTGGCCCTCCAGCACGCCGCGCGCCCGCCAGGCGAGGCCGAGCAGGCGCTGCGCCTCGGTCGGCGGACGGCCGACCTGCTCGCGCCACTTGAGGATGTGGGCCGTGTGCTCGCGCTCGTGGTGGGCGTAGCGCATCAGCCGCATGCGGACATCGGTCGGGCGCTGGAACCAGATCGTCGGCGCGGCGAGGACGTCGTCGGGCAGACCGGCCAGCGCCGCCAGCGCCGCCTCGCGGGCGGCGTCGAGCCGGAGAATGAAGTCGTCCAACGTGCCGTCGAGCTGCGTGTCCAGCGGCGGCAGCAGCTCGTCCGGCGGCCGCTCGTACTCCTTGCCGGCGAGAAAGCACTCGACCGAGTGCAGCGTCTGGACGCGGTAGGAGCGCTCGACGTTGATGACGTGGGCGAGCGTCCGGCGCAGCGGCCACTCCCCCTCCGGCGCGCGGTCGAGGTCGGCATCCTCCAGCCCGACCAGCGCCGCCAGCAGGTCGCCGCGCGTCATCTCGGCGCGGGCGAGGATGCGCTGAGCCGCCGTCTGCTGAAATCCCGCCTCGATCAGCCGCGTCTGGACCGAGAGCTCGTGCTCCTCCTCGTGGTCGGAGAAGCGCAGGAACATGAAGCGGACATCCACCGGCCCCCCGCCCCAGGTCGTCTCGTCGCCCATCCGCTCGGATGGCACGCCCTGGAGTGTCTCGAACACGGCGCGGCGGTGGGCGCGATTCTCGGCGAGTCGGTCTCGAACCTCGGACATGCGGCCTCCTGAAACGAGGCAACCCCCCGATGATGCGAGGGGCTGCGGGCTATCGTGAGATGCTGGCGCCTCGCGCCTAGTCCTTGCGATGCTTCTTCGGCGGCGCGCCCCAGCCGATGAGCCGGCTCGGGTTCGGCATCGGGCCGACCGGTACCTCGATCAGCGCCGGGCCGTCGTGCTTGAACGCCTCCTCGATCGCGTCCTTCAGGCCCTCCGGCGTCTCGGTCCGCAGGCCGAGCATGCCGAACGACTCGGCCAGCTTGACGAAGTCCGGGTTCAGCAGGTCGCTGGCGATCGTCCGGCCGCGGTAGTTCTCCTGCTGGATGCGCTTGACGTTGCCGTAGGCGTTGTCGTTGAAGACGACCGTCGTCAACGGGATCTTGTGCAGGACCGCGGTCGAGAGCTCCTGGACGTTGTACATGAAGCCGCCGTCGCCGTTGATCGAGACGACGCGCTTGTCCGGGTTGCCGACCTGAGCGCCGAGGGCGGTGGCGAAGCCGTAGCCGAGCGTGCCCTGGTAGCCGGAGGTCAGGTAGGTGCGCGGCTCGTAGACCGGGAAGCCGTTGCTCGACCAGTAGCCGACCTGCGTGCTCTCGGCCACGAGGACGCCGTCGTCCGGCAGTGCGGCGCGGACGGCGCCGGCAAACGCGGCCTGCGGCTGGATCTCGTGGAGGATGTCGTCGAACCGCCCCTTGAGCGCCGACAGCTCGTCTTCGCGCGACTCACGCTTGCCGTTGTACTTGCCGACGCGCTCGACCAGCTCGGACAGGCCCGCCTTGGCGTTGGCGACGATGCCGATCGTCGGCGGGTGGTTGCGGCCGATCTCCTCGGCGTCGGCGTCCATCTGGATCAGCGTCCACTCCGGGTCGGCGCCCCACTGGCCGAGCGGCTGCGCCATGCGAGTGCCGACCGCGAAGATGACGTCGGCGTCCTTCCACAGCTCGCGCCCGACCAGCATGTTCTGGGCGAGGTAGTGACGCGACGAGACCGCGCCGCGGCCGTTGCTCGACATCACGACCGGCGCCTCGACCATCTCGGCCAGCGCCAGCAGCTCCTCGGTGGCATCCATCACGCCGCCGCCGACGAAGATGACCGGCTTCTTCGACTCGCCGAGCGCCTTGGCGGCCGCCTCGAGCTTGTCCGGGTCGCCTGTTTCGACCTTGATCTCGGCCGGGTCGAGCAGCGACACCTCGCCGACCTTGCCCATGATGTCCGGCGACATCTCCAGGTGGACCGGGCGCGGCCGGCCGGAGAGCATGCGCTGGAACGCCTCGCGGACGAGCGCCGGGGCGTCCTCGGCCGAGTCGACCCGGGCAGCCCACTTGGTGACCGAGGCCATCATCTCCAACTGGTGCGGGATCTCGTGCAGGACGCCGCGGCCGACACCGATCAGCTCGGACTGAATCTGTCCGGCGATGCAGAGCACCGGCGAGTTCGTCGCATAGGCGGTCGAGAGGCCGGCCATCGCGTTCAGCAGGCCCGGCCCTGGGACGACCAGACAGACGCCCGGCTTGCCGGTCGTGCGCGCGTAGCCGTCGGCCATA
>DAOKZM010000191.1:4338-6377 GCA_035325665.1 Thermomicrobiales bacterium
ATCGAAGATGTTGTCGAGCTGGACGCCCGGCAGGACGAACATCGTATCGACGCCGTGTTTCTTCAGGGACTGGACCATCGCCTGTCCCCCGGTCAGCTGTGCCACCCTGGCTCCTTCTCTCCTCCGGCCGCGGCACGCGCGCGGTCCCAACCCTGCCGGTTCGATTCAGTTGAAACGGCCAGCGCGTATTGTATGCCATTTCACGGAAGACGGATACCGCGCCGGCTGCGCAGGCGCAACGCCGAATCGGCGGCGGGTGGGACTCCGAGCGCATGAATCGGGCAGCCACAGAGGCGCAGGCATCGTACGATCGTTGCGGTGATCGGTTCCGCGTCGAGATGGAGGATGGCCGTGAATCGAGAGCAGCTGATGCGCCGGCTCGCCGAGGGCTGGGCCGATCTGGAGGAGTCGCGCGCCGGCCTATCCGCGGCGGAGCTGGCGAGGCCGGGCGTCGCCGGAGACTGGTCCGTCCGCGACGTCCTCGCTCACGTCAGCTGGTGGGAGGAGGAGGCACTGGAGCACCTGCCGACGATCCTAGCCGGCGGTCGGCCACCGCGCTACGCGGACGCCTGGGGCGGAATAGACGCCTTCAACGCCGCGATGACCGAGCGCTGGCGGGCGCTCTCGCTCGCCGAAGTGCTCGAGCGGCAGCGAACCACGCACGCGCGTCTGGTGGAGTATCTCGAGACGGTCCCGGAGGAGGAGATCGCGACCGAGACGCGCTTCCGCCGTCGGCTGCGACTCGATACCTGGAGCCACTACCCGCTCCACGCGCGAGCGATCCGCGAGTGGCGTGCGGCCGCGCTCAGCCCAGGTTGAGCCAGGCGCCGATGAAGTAGCAGACGACCGTGATCCCGAGCATCACCAGCATCAGCAGGAGCGAGAAGACGAGCCAGGTGATCCCCCAACGCGCCAGACCCTCGTTCGACTCGGGGGTCGGGCCGGGGACGAGGAAGTCATCCTTCTCCATCGACCGGCGTTCGCCGGCTGCTGACGGAAGATCCCCGGTCGCCCGATCGTCTGGCTGCTCGTCCGGCGCGTTCGTGCTCATGCCCTCCCCACCCCGGCCGCCTCGGCTGGCGAGCCGCCGGTAATCTTGCCACGCGGCCCGACCTCACCCCGCCAACCAGTCGTCGAGCGAGCCGATCACCGAGACGGTGCGGTCGCCCGGCGTCCGGGCGACGAGCCCAGCACCCTGGATTGCTTCGAGGATCGCCGCTCCGAGCGATCCGCCGAGGTGCGGCCGGCGCTCGGTCCAGTCAGTGCAGCCGTAGGCGTGCATCCGCCGCGACGTCTCGGCCCCGGCCACGTCGACGCCGCGGGCAGCGAGCGCCCGGCGGCCCTCGTCCGTCAGCCGGTAGTGCGAGCGCTTGCCGTCGTCGTGGTCGATTTCCAGCCAGCCACGGCCCAACAGCTCATCCATCAGCCGCACGCCGAGCACCCCGGCGAGGTGGTCGTAGCAGGTGCGTGCGTGCCGAATCGGCACGTCGTTCCGGACGAGCCGGCTGGCCTGGGTGCTGCGGGGTGGAAGAGAAGTCGTCATGGTCATGTCCTCTCCAGGTGTCAGACGAACGAGCGCGGCGAAGAGCGGCAGCAGCCGCTCGCGGTCCACGTGGTAGGCACGCTGGCGTCCCGACTGCTCGACCGAGACCAGCCCGACCTCTCTCAGAATCGCCAGATGTGCCGAGACGCGCGGTTGCGGCAGGTCGAGCCGGGCGGCCAGCTCGCTGACGGTCACGTCGCCCTCCAGGAGCAGCGCCAGAATGCGGAGCCGCGTGTCGTCGGCGAGCGCGTGCAGGAGTCTTGATACGCGATTCATCCGTCTAGCACACCTCCTGTCGCGTCAACATATCTCTTAATTCGTATACGTTTCTGATCGCATCGCGGATGTGCTCACTCGGCGTGCGATAGAATCGCCCCGGCGGTGGAGTCCGCCAGCGCGGCGTTGACGCGCGAACCGCAGCTTTGCCGATGACTCCTGTCCCTGCCCAGGCGGGGCAGAAGTTCTTGTTGCTTGCCGTCCGAGAGGGGAGTCCGAT
>DAOKZM010000192.1:0-6361 GCA_035325665.1 Thermomicrobiales bacterium
ATGCCGCCGCGATCACGTTCTACGCTCTGCTGTCGATGGTGCCGTTCGTCATCTTCCTCGTTGCCGTCCTTGGCCTGATCATCCGCGACCCGTCGCTTCAGGCGCGGGTCGTCGACCAGATCGTCAGCTTCCTCCCGGCGGATGCCAACCTCGACGAGCCGATCGCCAATGCCGTCAAGAGCGTCGCGAATACGGAGAGCAGCCTGGTCGGCATGACCGCCATCATCGCCGCGGGTTGGACGGCGAGTGGCGTCTTCGGCGCCCTCAGGCGGGCGCTCAACCGCGCCTTCGACGTCCCGGTCAAGCGCTCGTTCATCCGGAGCAGGTTGACGGACGTCGCTGCCGTCCTCGCACTGGCGCTGATGCTGCTGGTGTCGACACTGCTGACGATCACGCTGAGTGTCGTGCGGGCGTTCGCGCTCGAGCGCTTCGGGTTCGTCTGGTCCAACTGGGCCTGGTCAATCGTCTTCCTGGTGCTTCCGGCGGTGCTGTCGTTCATCGTCTTCCTGCTCGCCTACCGCTGGGTTCCCAGTCATACGCTTAGTGTCCGCGACCTGTGGCCGGGAGCGCTGATGGCGGCGCTGGGGTTCGAGGCGCTGAAGATCGGATTCAGCTGGTATGTCGCGAAATTCGCCGACTACGACCGCGTCTACGGCGCGCTCGGCGGCCTGATCTCGTTCATGGCGTTCGTCTATTTCGCGGCGGCGCTGGTCATCTTCGCGGCCGAGGTCAGCCGGGAGATGGCAGCCCGACACACGATACATCAGGACTGAGCGTCTACCAGTGGACCCAGACGGTAATCCCCCACGGCGCCCAGTTGTAGAACCACTCGGCGGCCCAGAGCGGGGTGCTGACGCAGCCGTGGCTGTAGGGCGTGCCGAACATGTTGTGCCAGTAGGCGCCGTGGATGGCGTAGCCGCCGCTGGCGAAGTACATAACCCAGGGCACGTCCTCGACGTAGTAGTACTCGCCGGGCGGCGCGGCGAGGCCATTGGTCATGTCGTCGTAGCGCAGCTTCGAGAAGACCGAGAAATAGCCGGTCGGCGTCGGGTAGTCGGCGGTCCCGGTCGAGACCCACGTGCCCATCACGACCGTCGCGTACTCCCACGCCTGCATGTACTGGGCCGAGAGGTCCACCTCGATCCACTGGGCATTCCAGGTCGGCGCGCCGCTCGGGACCGTAACGACCGGCGGCTCCGGGGCGGGAGGCGCTGGAATCGTCCACAGCCGGGGGTCGTACTCCTTGACGTCGTCGGGCCGCGGCGCCGGGGCAATGTCGATCTTGTCCGCCGCTGCTCGGTCGGCGCCTAGCCGGCCGAGTAGCACCTCGTAGACGGTGCCGCGGTTCTCCGGGCGCCACTCGAAGCGGGCGCGCTCGAAGTACTGGACGACCAGCCCATCCTCCGATAGCTCCTCGCTCAGCGGGTACCCGAAGGTCGGCAGCCCGCCGTGCTGCTGCCAGTAGGCGCGGAAGCCGTTGCACAGTCGGTGGCCGGTGACCGCGAACCAGTCGCAATGCGCGGAATCGCCCTCCACTACCGGCTGGAAGGCCGGCTGGGCGGCGGGCTTCGCCGCGGCATCGGCCCCGGGGCGATAAAGCAGCACCTGCCACTCGGGCGGGTTGGCAGCATGCCACTCGAAGACCGCTCGCTCGAAGTACTGCGTCGTCAGGCCCGTCGTCGGGTTCGTGAACTCATCGGTCAGCGGATAGCCGAAGATCTGCAACCCGCCGTTGTGTCGCCAGTGGTCGAGGAAGCCGTACGAGACGGTATGGCCGGTGGCCGGGAAGTACGCCCGGTCGGGGCCGACGTCGTGGCTGGCAGCGGCGCCGCCAGGCAGCGCCAGCAGCCCAAGCGCGACGGCGAGCAGCCCGACGATCATCCGCATCCGCATGCCTGACCTCCTGACTGCCCCTCCGCAGAGTGCCGCAGATTGTGACTACCGACTCCATAGTAACCCGATCCGGCGAGTTCGCAAGTGCCGCTGCCGGCCTACACCGATGGCCCGGCCATGTACACTGATCGAGGGTGTACGTACACCTTCATCCGAAGACAGGAGGTGTAATGCCCAGCGTCTTGATCGTCGAGGACGAGCCGGCGATCCGTGACATGCTCGACGCCGTCTTGACCGGCGAGGGGTGCGAGACGTACCTCGCCGTCGCCGGCCGGCACGGCATCGCTCTCGTCGCGCGGCGCCTGTCCGGTGTCGCGCTGTTCGACCTCATGCTGCCGCTCCTCGACGGCGCCAGCGCGATCCGGGCGCTGCGCGACGACCAGCGCACGCGCTCGATCCGGATCGTCGCGATGTCCGCGAACGCCATGATGCTGTCCGGGATCGGCGGCATGGCCGACGCGATTCTGCTCAAGCCGTTCGACCTCGACGATCTCCTGGCTGTCCTCCAGCGACGCCTCGGCGCTCCGGCCTGACGCCGGGCGCGGGGTAAGATAGGGGCTGCCGGCCCGGTCGTCTTCCCCGGAGGGTGCGTCAGGTGAGGGTATCTCTACGGTTCTTCGCGATCGTCCGCGAGCGCATCGGTGAGTCCGAGCGGTCGATCGACCTGCCGCTCGGGAGCACGGTCGAGGACGTGCTCGCCTACGTCGAGCGTCAGTTCCCCGACATTGGCCCGCTGTTCCGGGCGTCGATGGTGATGCGGAATCAGGAGTACGTCGGACGCGGCGAGCCGCTGGCCGATGGCGACGAGGTCGCCTTCATCCCGCCGGTCTCCGGTGGCGCTCCCGATCACGTCCGCGTCACTGATGAGCAGCTCGACGCTGAGGCGATCGCCGCTCGTGTCGCCGACTCGGGCGCCGGGGCGATCGTGACCTTCGCCGGAGTGGTCCGCGACAACGCGCGCGGCCGGCCGGTCCTCTGGCTCGACTACGAGGCGTACGCCGAGGCGGCCGAGAAGATGCTGGCGGTCATCTGCGGTGAGATGCGCGAGCGCTGGCCGCTGCTGGCGATCGCGGTCGAGCATCGCACCGGCCGGCTTGAGATTGGCGAGGCCAGCGTCGTGATCGCCGTCTCGACCGCTCACCGAGCGGTCGGGTTCGAGGCATGCGCCTACTGCATCGAGCGCATCAAGGAGATCGTCCCGATCTGGAAGAAGGAGGCCTACGCCGACGGCGAGGTCTGGATCGGGAGCGAAGCGGCCTACCAGGCGGAGCTTCGCGGAAGCCTGGAGCCTCGCGGCTGATAGCTCATCGCGTCGTCCCCGCCGCGCAGCTCGGCGCGCGAGACGGCGACGCGAATCCTGCCACGCTCGAACCCCCGAATTCGCTCGGCCGCGATGCGGCGTGTGGTATCCAGCGAGGAGCTGAGGCGGACGACGAGCGCGGTGAGCACGCCGTTCCGATCGATCTCGAAGCGCTCCACCTCGCCGATCGGCTCGTTCCGTATTCCGACGACATTCATCTCTGTGATTAATCCATTCGTCGCTGGCCGGGGTAACCGCGGCTAACTGATGCTTCGCATAGCAGACATATGACATCCAACGGACAAGAAACACGACGCTCGTGTCCGCGTTCGATGACGATGTCAACAGGTCGCGCAGGACGCGTGCCGCCGGCCGCTTGCGCGGCGCGATGATCCCGTCTAGAGTGCGGCCGACCGCGCAGCCGGATGTGTGGCCGGGGTTGTCGGGAGGGGAGCGCGTAATGGTGACACTTGACGATTTGTTGAAGATGGTGGACGACGCCCGCGATGAGGTGATCGAGCTGACCCAACGGCTCGTCCAGGTCCCGAGCGTCAACACCGGACGCAACGCCGAGCCGCCCTGGCCGCCGACCGGCAAGCCGGCCGCCGGCGAACCGTATCCCGAGCCGATCGTGCCGTTCGACGGCAGCGGCACTACGCGGACCGGCGACGAGCTTCCGGCCGCCGAGCTGCTGCGCGACAAGCTCGCCGCCGACGGCATCGAGTCGACCATCTACATCCCCGGCGAGAATCGCGGCAACATCGTCGCCAGGATCGGCGAGCCGGGCGGACGGCCCCGCCTCCTGATGATGTCCCACATCGACGTCGTGCCGGTCGAGGACGCCTCGCAGTGGACCCACCCGCCGTTCGGCGGAGACATCGCCGAGGGCAGACTCTGGGGCCGCGGCTCGTCGGACATGAAGTCGACCGTCGCCGCCGAGACGATGGCGATGATCGTGCTGAAGCGGGCCGGCGTCCGTCTCAATGGCGAGCTCGTGCTGGCAGTCTGCTCCGACGAGGAGTCCGGAGGCGCCTACGGGTTCGGCTGGATGGCGCAGCACTACCCGGAACTGATAGAGGCCGACTTCGCCGTCAACGAGGGCGGCGGCGCGCCGATCCGCTCCGGTGAGCGGATCATCTACCCGATCAACGTCGGCGAGAAGGGCCGAATGGAGGTCCGTATCCACATCACCGGGCGCGGCTTCCACGCATCGCAGCCCTGGCGGGCCGACAACGCGATCTACAAGGCCGAGGAGGTCATCCGCCGCATCCGGGGGTACGAGCCAGAGGTGTCGGTCGATAACGCCGCCTTCACCAACCTGGAGACCCTGGCCGGCGTCAGCGAGACGGTGACGGTCGATAACCTCGAGCGCGTGCTCGGCCAGATCGCCGAGTCCAACCCCAGCCTGGCCTCCTACCTGCGCGCCGCCAGCCGGATGACGCTCGTCGCGACGATGATCAACGCTGGGGTCAAGTCGAACTCGGTCGCCGAGAACTGCCTGATTACCTGCGATGTTCGCTCGCTGCCGCACCAGAGCGCTGCCTACGTCCAGCAACAGGTCGAGTCGCTGCTGGCCGGCCTCGATGGTATCCGGGTCGAGGTGATCGAGACGGCCGTCTCGAACGCCTCCACCTACGACTCCGAATTGGCCGACCACGTGATGGCGGCGACCCGCCGCGCCGTCGGTCGCGACGACGTCGAGTTCGTGCCGGGGTTGACGGTCGGCTTCACCGACTCGCGCTTCGTCCGCCCGGTTGGCAATGTCGCCTACGGGTTCATGCCGGGCCATCCGGAGTCGGACCCCAGCAAGTCGGGCGCGCACAACATCAACGAGTCGATCGACCTGAATACGATCGTCACGATCACCCGCTACCTCGTCGCGCTGGCCTGGGACACTGTCGTCGCGCACGACTGAGCCATCGGCCGTCGAGAGGCGGCCGCCGCTCCCTGTGCCCCGGCGCTCTCTGCCCCGAGGGAGCCTGCGCAGCCGAAGGATCACCCCCGTGTTCGACTTCAGTCGACCGGAGGTGATCCTTCGCGTGCTGGATAACAAGACGCCGGGCAGTCTGCCGCCCGAGTCGGCTCACCGTGGTCGTCGGATGAGGACGACGCGGCGGCGAGGGAATTGCGACTCTCTGAGGGAGGTTATGGACTCGGGGCGCGGGCGATCTCGCTCGTGCTCGTAGCGCGAGTCGACCCTTCAGGGAAAGGACGGTGTCGATGGCATCGACACGGCAAGAGGTTATCCCGGGCACACACGCGGACCTGCTCGATTCGATTGCGCTGGCCCACGTCGCGACGGTCGGGCCGGAGGGCGAGCCGCAGGTCAACCCGGTCTGGTTCGACTGGGATGGAGAGCATCTGCGCTTCAGCCAGACCACGACGCGTCAGAAGTATCGCAATGTGCAACGCGACCCGCGGATCGCGCTATCGATCGTCGACCCAGAGAACCCGTACCGCTATCTGGAGCTGCGGGGTCGGGTGGTCGAGATCGAGCCGGACCCGGAGCGCGCATTCATCAACAAGATGGCGAAGAAGTACCTCGGTGAGGATGTCTACCCCTGGCATCGTCCGGGCGACGAGCGCATCGTCATCGTCGTCGAGCCCGAGCGCACGACCCATATGGGCTGAGAGCCGTCCAGCCGGCATATCCTCCGGCGCGAGCCGGTATGATCGCGGAGGCGCTTCAGTGTTGGAGCGCCTCCGTCGTTGTCTACCGACGTATCAAGCGACGAGTTGGTCGGAGGCCAGCATCGTGATCAGGATGTCGCGCGAGGTCGGCTCTCATGTCCGCGAGGCGGCTGGCGTGGACCGCGCCCCTCACCGCTCGCTCGTCGCCGTCGCGGCGGTGTCGCTCGCGCTGGCGGTCGCGCTGTCGATCGCGGCCGCCGGAGCAGACACGTTCGCGCTCGACCTGCGGATCTCACGGGCAGTTCAGAGCCATCGCTTCGCGGGTTCGCGGCTCGTCGAGCTGTTCGGCTATGCCGTCGGCTCGTCGGCGGTGCTGATCCCGCTCGGAATCGTTGCCGCCCTCTGGTTCTTCTACCGCCGCCGGCCAGCGATGGCATGGCTGTTTGCCGGCGTCGTCATCCTCCGGCCGCTCAACACACTGCTGAAGATGATCGTCGACAGCCCGCGCCCCGGGCCGGACCAGGTCGACGTGCTGCG
>DAOKZM010000193.1:0-3773 GCA_035325665.1 Thermomicrobiales bacterium
TCGACGCCCGGCTGGCCGATAACCGAATCAAGGCGATCTACGTCAGCGGTCCGGTCGGCGGGAACGACGCACTCTGGGCCGAGAAGCTACAGATCGTCGAGTCAACCGAGGTGAATGCGATCGTCCTTGATTTGAAGGACTCGACCGGCCAAGTCTTCTACGACACCAACGTCGCTATGGCCAGTACGATCGACGCTAAGAACCCGAAGTTCGATGTCCAGACACGGCTCAAGGAAATGAAGGATCGCGGGATCTACACGATCGCTCGGATCGTCTGCTTCGAGGATCCGCTCCTCGCGAATGCCCGAAACGACCTCGCGATCCACGATGTCACGACCGGCGGCCTGTGGACGACCTGGAACGGGCTTGCCTGGGTAAACGCGCATCAGCGCGAGGTCTGGCAGTACAACATCGACCTGGCCGTCGAGGCCGCCAACCTCGGCTTCGACGAGATCCAACTCGACTACATCCGCTTCCCGTCAGACGGCCTGCTGGAGAATGCTGACTACGGGGATCAATATGCGAATGAGCCCCGGCTTGATGCGATCACCGGCTTCCTCGGTCAGATGCAGGCGGCGTTGAAGCCAACAGGCTCGCTCCTGGCAGTCGATATCTTCGGACTGACGATGTGGGATGACGGAGATGGTGGTATCGGCCAGAACTTCGCTGCGATCGCTCCGCTGGTCGACATCGTCTGCCCGATGATCTACCCGTCGCACTTCTACCCAGGCGACCTGGGACTCGATATCCCGAACAACCATCCGTACGAGGTGATCCATAGCAGCCTCGTTAACGGCGCCGCCAAGATGCCGGACGCGGCCTACAAGTTGCGACCGTGGCTCCAGGACTTTTCGTACGGTGAAGGTATCGAGTACGGTGACGCTGAGGTGGCGGCGCAGATCCAGGCGGCTGACGACTTCGGTGGGAACGGATGGATGCTCTGGAGCCCCAGCAACGAATATCACGTCGGAGGGATAGCGCCGGAGTAGCTCAGCTCGGCGCGAAGCCGGCGGGCATCCCGACTCTCGGCAATCGAACCAGCGAGGCGCGGGGCGTGCCAATCCGCGCGCTGGTACGACTGATGCGGCCGCGGCAATGGACCAAGAACGCGATCGTCTTCGCCGCGCTAGTGTTCGACCACAAGCTCGGCGACTGGAGCCGGTTCGCGATCGTCGTCGGCGCGTTCGTAGCGTTCTGCCTTGCGAGTAGCGCGATCTACCTGATCAACGACCTGCGAGACGCCGAATCCGACCGTCTGCATCCGGCGAAGCGCAACCGTCCGATCGCCTCCGGCGTCGTCTCGCCACGTCTGGCGATGGTCACCGCGCTCCTGCTACTCGCGGTCGCGCTTCCACTGGCGACCGCGCTCAAGCCCGCCTTCGGCCTCGTCGTCGCCGGCTACGTGCTGCTGATGGTCGGCTACAGCCTGTTCCTCAAGCACCTCGTCATCCTGGACGTCTTCGCGATCGCCGCCGGGTTCGTCTTGCGTGCCGCCGGGGGCGCGGTGGTCATCGGCGTCCCAATCAGCCCGTGGCTCTACGTCTGCACGATCCTGCTGGCGCTATTCATCGGGTTCGGCAAGCGTCGGCATGAACTCCTGCTGCTGGAGGGCGGCGCGGCGTCACACCGGCGTAACCTTGAGGAGTACTCGGCCGAGCTGCTCGACCACTTCATCTTGATCACCGCCGCCGCCACCGTCATGGCGTATTCACTCTACACGTTCGCGGCCGAATCGCTTCCCGACGATCACTCGATGATGCTGACGATCCCGTTCGTCCTCTACGCGCTCTTCCGCTACCTCTTCCTCGTCCACCGGCGGGATGCGGGCGGCTCGCCCGGGCAGACGCTCTTGACGGACCTGCCGCTTCTGGGTTGCATCGTCGCCTGGGGCGTCGTGACGATCGTCCTCCTCTATCGTTGACCCGTTGCATACCGGCTCTTGTGACTTGAGTCGATGCTTGTCAACTTTCCGTGTACGTGTTAGACTAACTCTAGTCTGGCGGTCCTGCTGGCCCGCAACCTGCGGCTCTCCGGCTGGACCGCTTTGTATGCAGTCGAGCGAACTGAAGGAACTGAGCGATGTTTGTGGTGCGCAAGCGCAGCGGGCGAAGCATCGAGCGCATCCAGTACGAGATGGAAGACACCTTCCAGACGATGCTGAACAGCCGGCCAGTTGGTGTCAGGCTGAGCCATGGTGTGCTGGCGGCATGGCGGCCGCCGGTCGAGGTCTACGAGACGGACGCCGAACTCGTCGTTCTGGCCGAGGTCGGCGGAATCGCGAACGAGCAGGTCGAGGTGTCGGTGGACGACCAGGTGCTGGCGATTCGCGGCGAGCGGTCTCCGATGCACTGCGACGAGCGGCGACGAATCCATACCATGGGCATCGCCTATGGGCCGTTTGCCGCGGATGTCTTCATCCCGTTCGCGATCGATCACGACGCGATCAACGCGGAGTACGACGCCGGCATCCTCACGATCCGGCTGCCTCGCGCGGCGGCGACACGGATCGCCGTGAACACGTCCGCGCCAGAGAAGAGGCCGGGCGAATAGCCGGCCCGATGCATGGCACACCCTATCCCACTGGTTACGAAGGAGACCGGCGTGACTGAAGAGCAGAAGCGCTACGACGATGCGGGCGCCGCGGACACCGAGCCGCGCGAGCCTGCTGCGAATGACACGAACACCTCGACGGCGGAGCCGGCAACGACGCGGCAGACGCTGCCGGTGCTGCCACTGCGCGGCACCGTCGTGTTTCCGATGACGGTCGTGCCGCTGGCGGCGGCACAGCCACGTTCACTCCGCCTCATCGACGCTGTTGCATCGGGCGACCGGACTGTCGTCCTCGTCCTGCAGAACGACGCCGAACAGGATGCTGCCGGCCCCGGAGAGACCCGGATGATCGGCACCCTGTCTACTATTCATCAGATGATGCGCGTGCCGGACGGCACCGTCCGCCTCGCGGTTCAGGGCGTCAAGCGCGTCCGTATCGTGGAATGGACCGGCGAAGAGCCGTACCTCACGGCGGTCGTCGAGGACCTGCCCGAGGACGACTCGGACGACATCGAGACTCAGGCGCTCAAGCGCTCGACAGTGGACCTGTTCCAGCGACTGGTCAGCCTGGTCTCGAACCTGCCGGACGAACTGGTCACGGCCGCGCTGAATGTCGAGGAGCCGCTGCACCTCGTCTACCTGATCGCGACGAACCTGCGGATGGACCCGGACGAGCGGCAGGTTCTCCTGGAGTATGACTCGGTCCAGGACAAGCTGACGCATCTCAGCCGCTACATGGCCAAGGAGCTCGAGCTTCTCGAGCTGGGCAAGAAGATCCAGGGCGACGTCCAGGAGGAAGTCCAGAAGACGCAGCGCGACTACTATCTGCGCGAGCAGATGAAGGCGATCCAGCGCGAGCTTGGCGAGGGCGACGGCCAGGAGGCCGAGGTCCAGCAGCTGCGCGAGCAGATCGAGCAGGCCGGCATGCCTGAAGAGGCTCACCGGGAGGCGGAGCGCGAGCTCGACCGTCTGTCGAAGCTGCCGCCAGCGGCCGCCGAGTACGGTGTCATCAAGACCTATCTCGACTGGCTGGTGTCGCTGCCGTGGAACGTCTCGACCGAGACAGACATCGACATCCAGAAGACACGCGAGATTCTCGACCGCGACCACTACGACATGGAGAAGGTCAAGGACCGTATCCTGGAGTATCTGGCCGTCCGAAAGCTGCGGCACGACCACGCCGTCGATGGCGATCCGATCGAGTCGCGCGAGCCGATCCTCTG
>DAOKZM010000193.1:3783-4835 GCA_035325665.1 Thermomicrobiales bacterium
TGCTTCGTCGGCCCGCCGGGCGTCGGCAAGACGTCGCTGGCGCAGGCGATCGCCGACGCGCTCGGCCGCAAGTTCACCCGCATGTCGCTCGGCGGCGTGCGTGACGAGGCCGAGATCCGCGGGCACCGCCGGACATATATCGGCGCGATGCCGGGCCGCATCATCCAGGCGATCCGCCGGGCCGGCGCGAACGATCCGGTCTTCGTCCTCGACGAAGTGGATAAGCTCGGCGCCGACTGGCGCGGCGACCCGTCGTCTGCCCTGCTCGAGGTGCTCGATCCGGAGCAGAACGATACGTTCCGCGACCACTACCTGGACGTGCCATTCGACCTGAGCAAGGTGATGTTCATCACGACGGCGAACCTGCTGGACCCGATCCCGGGCCCGCTGCGCGACCGGATGGAGATCATCCACCTAACTGGGTACACGGATGAGGAGAAGCTGAACATCGCCCAGCGCTACCTGATCCCGCGCCAGCGCACCGCGAACGCGCTCGGTGAGGCGGCGCCGAACTGGGACGACGAGGCCGTGTTGAGTGTCATTCAGGGCTACACCCGCGAGAGTGGCGTCCGGAACCTCGAGCGCGAGATCGGGACGGTCTACCGCAAGGTCGCGACGCGCCTGGCCGCAGGCCAGGAAGTCCCGGAGACCATCACGCCGGAGATCGTCCGCGAGTATCTGGGCCGGCCGCGGTTCTTCTACGAGGAGCTGTAGACGCGGACATCCCAGCCAGGCGTCGCGATCGGCGTCGGCGTGTCCGCCGTCGGCGGCGACATCATGTTCATCGAGACGACATCGATGGATGGTCGTGGAAACATGACCATCACCGGCCAGCTCGGTGACGTGATGCGCGAGTCCGCGCAGGCGGCGATGTCGTTCGTCCGCTCGCGGGCGAGAGACCTCGGGATCGACGCCGAGCGGTTCAAGGACCTGGACATCCATATCCACGTCCCCGCCGGCGCGACGCCGAAGGATGGCCCGTCGGCGGGCGTTGCGCTGACGGTCGCGCTCGTCTCGCTGCTGACCGGTATCCCGACGAACGAGGATGTCGC
>DAOKZM010000193.1:4845-6338 GCA_035325665.1 Thermomicrobiales bacterium
CCCACCGCACCGCCCGGGCCGGGGAGTGCCGCCTCGTGGGCCGCGGCGCGACCCGGGTGGGGCGGGTGACCGGCGAGGTGTCGCTGCGCGGCCAGGTGCTGCCGGTGGGCGGCATCAAGGAGAAAGCGCTCGCCGCGCATCGCGCCGGTGTCAAGACGTTCATCCTGCCGCGGCGGAACGAGGCCGACCTCGATGATCTGCCCCCTGCGCTCAAGGACGAGCTCCGGTTCGTCCTGGTGGACACGATCGACGACGCGCTCGACGTTGCTATGCCGGAGGCGTTCCAGCGACGGCGCACCGTTGGCGGAGAGCCGGTCGGCGTTCCGGCCGACGAGCGAGTGGCTGCGCACGCCGGTGCGTAACCAGGGGTGACTTAGACAGTCTGTACGACGAGGGGCGGCCAACCGGCCGCCCCTCGTTCGTTGTCGTCGAAAGGGTTTCTATTGCTCGTCGCGCGGTTGCTGAGCCTGTTCGACGAGCGCCCGAAACGGCTTGAGATGCTCGGGATGCTCGCGGAACATCATCTCGGGGTGCCATTGGACGCCGAGAATCCAGCGGTTATTCCCAGCTGAGACAGACTCGACGATCTCGTCGGGGGCGACGGCGTCAACGGAGAGTCCCGGAGCGACGTCTTTCAACGCCTGGTGGTGGAACGAGTTGACCTCGATGGTTGCCGATTCGTAGGTCCGCTCGAGGAGTGATCCCGGGGTTACGGTCACAGTGTGGCCGGAATCTTCCTTTCGGATGCCGGCGTTCTGCTGGGCGTGCTGGATCTCAGTGGAGTATTGGTCGGGGATGTCCTGGATCAGGTTGCCACCCATGGCGACGTTGAGTACCTGAATCCCTCGGCAAATGCAGAGCATCGGCATATCGCGGGCGACGGCCTCGCGGGCCAGCGCCAGCTCGAGCTCGTCCCGGCCGGGATGAATGCCATAGGTCTTCTCATGACGCGTGTCGTCGCCATAGAGTTCGGGGTCGATGTCGCCGCCGCCGCTGAGGAGTAAGCCGTCGACGACCGAGAGGATCTCGGCGATGTTGCCGGCCTGCGGCGGGATGATCAGCGGAACACCCCCGGCAGCCTCGACCGCTTCGGTATAGGTCGTGGCTGTGGCGTAGCGGTTGAAAGGGCCGTGTGACTGGGAGTCCTCCATCGGCGACGGAGTGATTCCGATCACCGGCTTTCGTTGCGGCATGGGGTCCGATTCCTCCTCGCATCCGACTTGGCGACGAACCGCCGCCGTGCATGGTAACGCGAGACGGCGCTCATTGGTAGACGTATGGGGTCCGATGCGGTATACTTCATACCGCAAGGCCGGTGTGGGCGCTATCCCAGGCGTCGTGGCTGCTGGCTACGTTTCGTGTTGGGTTCTGAAAGTCTCCTTGACACTCTCGCGAGTGCGAGATAGACTCTTCGGTGCGCTTGACGAGGTCTTGCGTGGCCTCGCTGCTTCGGTGGCGGGGGCGTGGCACCTTGACAACTGAGCCGTGATGCC
>DAOKZM010000194.1:0-6338 GCA_035325665.1 Thermomicrobiales bacterium
CGCCTCGAAGCCGCGCCCGGCCGCCGTGATGGCAAACGTGTTCTGGTGATCGACGCCGCAGGCCTCGACGCACTTGTAGCAGAGAATGCAGCGCGAGTAGTCGCGGATGTAGAGCGCGTTGTCGATCTTCGGCGGCTGCTCGACCGTCGCGGCGTATCCCTCGGGGGTGGCCTCGTGATGTCCGGCCTGGGCCGCGTCGCGCGGGCCGAGCGTCTCCGGCGGAGCTGGTGGTCCGAAGCGTTCCGGCTCGGCGCCGTAGGCGTCGAAGTAGCCTTGCACCTCATCCGACGTGTACGCCATATCGACCGACGAGCCGAGCAGCTCCATCACCAGCCTGCGGCTGTGGCGCACTCGCTCGCTGTCGGTATGGACGACCATGCCCGGCTCGACCGGCCGAGAGCAGGCCGGCGCCAGCGCCCGCGAGCCCTCGACCTCGACGACGCAGACCCGGCAGACGTTCACCGGCGTCAGCGTCTCGCCGTAGCACAGCGTCGGCGTGTGGATGCCGACCTGCTTGGCGGCGTTGAGGATCGTCGTCCCCTCCGGGACCGTCACCTCCTGGCCGTCGATCTGCAGCGTCACGGTGCGCCGCAGGAGCTGGGCGCGAGTTATCAGTGCGGTCATGAGGTTCGTCCGTTCTGGAACACCGGGAGCTTCTGGATCGCCGACTGGATGGCGTTGGCTGCCGTCTGGCCGAGCCCGCAGATGGAGGCGTCGCGCATGACGACGGCGAGGCCAACGAGCCGCTGGTGCTCGTCCTCCGCCGACCCGATCGTCGCGCCCGCGGCCAGCCGCTGGAGCGCCTCCTGCTGGCGGACCGTGCCGACCCGGCATGGGACGCATTGCCCGCACGACTCGTCGCGGAAGAACGCCGCGATGCGAAGCAGCGTATCGGTCAGGTCGACCGTCTCGTCGAACAGCATGACGACACCGGAGCCGAGCGACGCGCCGATCTCGCGCGTTCCCTCGAAGCTGAGCGGCACGTCGATCTCGTCCGGCGTCAGGAACGTCCCGGCCGCGCCGCCGAGGAGGATGGCGGTTAGCGTCCCGCCGTCCTTGACCCCGCCGGCCGCCTCGATGACCTGGCGAAGCGTGACGCCGAACGGGAACTCGTAGACGCCCGGCCGCTCGACGCGCCCCGAGAGGCACAGCAACCGCGTCCCGGTCGATCCTGCGGTGCCGATTTCGGCGTATGCCGGACCACCGAAGCGGACGATGTCCGGGATGTTGACGAACGTCTCGACGTTGTTGACCACCGTCGGCTTGAGGAACAGTCCTGCCTGGGTCGGGAAGGGTGGCTTGTTGCGCGGCTCGCCACGCAGCCCCTCGATCGAGTTGAAGAGCGCCGTCTCCTCGCCGCAGATGTAGGCGCCTGCCCCGCGGCGGATCGTGATGTCGAAGGAGAATCCGGCGCCCATGACGTCGTCGCCGAGCAGCCCGCGCTGGCGGGCGCTGTCGATGGCGTTCTGCAGTCGCGCGGTGGCGAGTGGGTACTCGTTGCGGATGTAGATATACCCGTGCTCCGCGCCGGTTGCGAAACCGCCGATCGTCATCGCCTCGATGACGGCGAAGGGATCCTCCTCCATCAGGACACGGTCCTTGAAGGTGCCCGGCTCCGACTCATCGGCGTTGCAGATCAGCAGGTGCGGACGGGCCGGGGCGCGAGCGACGTCGTTCCACTTTCGCCCGGTCGGGAACGCGGCCCCGCCGCGCCCCATCAGGCGGGAGTCGGTCACCTCGCGGATAACACCCTCCGGCCCCAGCTCGAGTGCCACGCGGAGCGCCTCGTAGCCGCCCGAGGCCCGGTAGGCGTCGATGCTGGTCGGATCCACCCGGCCGACCCGGCGTAGCAGCCGCAGATCGTTGCCCTCCGGGTCGGCCGACTGCGGCGCCGAGCGCGTGCCGCCGCTCTCGGGCGTGACCCGCCCCGGTCCGTCCATGATGCCGGCCAGCGTCGCCGGGATGTCGGCCGGCGCGATGACGACCTCGACCGGCGCCTCGCCGGCCTGCTGGAGCAGGACGGCCGGCGCCCGCTCGCACTGGCCGAGGCACGGGCTGTGGTGCCAGGTGACGGCGCCGTCGAAGGCAGGCGTCCCGGCCGGTCCGAGCCGCTGCTCCAGCGCGGCGCAGATCTCCAGCCCGCCGCGCATCCGGCAGGCGATGTCGTCGCAGACGTGCGCGACCACAGGCGGCCGGGGCTCGACCGCGAGCAGGGCGTAGAAGCTGGCGACGCCCCAGACCTCGGCCGGCGGGACGCCCAGCCGCTGGCAGACGTAGTTCATCCCGCCAGGGCTGATGTAGCCAACGCGCATCTGGAGCGCCTGGAGGGCCGGCAGCAGACGATGGCGTTGCTCCCGCAGGTCGTGGCCGCCGTGTCCGACGTGTCCTTCGTACGGCGAGCGGTCGTCCGCGCCGCCCCAATACGTTTCCGGCGTGCCAAGCAACTCGTCGACGACGGCGCGCTCGGCGTCGTCCGCGACCGCTCCCGGTATCAGATGGAGGTCCACTCAGTCCTCCCGTACTGCTGCGACGGCGCCGGCCAGCTCCGGCTGGCGGCTGGCGCCGAGCTTCTCGATCCGGATCGCCGCCGCCTTGAACTCGGCCGTGCCGGACTTCGGGTCCACCGCGTCGATGGTCAGGATGTTCGTTGCCGTCTCGTCCTGGTAGTGGAACGACATGAACGCCAGGCCGGGCCGGAGCGTCGGGTCGAATCGTGCCGGCGCTTCGATCGAGCCGCGGCGCGAGGTGACCAGCACGCGTTCGCCGTCGGCGATCCCGAGCCGGATGGCGTCGTCAGGGTGAATGTCGATCGTCTCCGTCTTGCGCAGTGGCGACGAGTAGCCGCCGGTCTGGACGCCGGTGTTGAACGCGTCGAGCCGCCGTCCCGTCGTCAGCCGAACCGGGAACTCGTCGGTCAGCTCGTCGATCGGCGGCGCGTGCTCGACGACGTGGAATGGCGCACGCGGCCCTTCGATCGGGTCGTGCCAGAGCCGGTCGTGGAGGAACATGCTGCCCGGATGGTCCTCGCTCGGGCAGGGCCACTGCAGGCCGTCCAGCGCCTGGAGCCGGGCGTAGCTCATGCCGCGGTGCCACTCCGACAGCTCGCGAAGCTCGTCCCAGACATCCTGGGCGGACTGGTAGTGCCACTCGTAGCCCAGCCGGCGTGCCAGCTCCATGATGATCTCGCCGTCGTCTCGCGCGTCACCGGGCGGGTCGAGCGCCTTGCGGACGCGCTGCACGCGCCGCTCGGAGCTGGTGACGGTCCCCTCCGCCTCGCACCAGGCAGCGCTGGCCGGCAGGACGACGTCCGCGAGCTCGGCCGTCTTCGTCAGGAACATGTCCTGGACGACGAGGTGGTCGAGACCCTTGAGCAGCCGGATCGTCCGGTGCTGGTCCGCTTCCGACTGTGCCGGGTTCTCGCCGACGACGTAGAGCGTCGTCAGCGCGCCGTGCTCCATCGCGTCGAACATCTGCGAGAGATGCATGCCGCGCTTCGGCGGGATCGGGTGGCCGTACATGCGCTCGAATGGCTCTCGCTCGGCGTCGATCTCGACGTCGTTGCCGCCCGGCAGCTTGTTCGGGATCGCGCCCATGTCGCCGCCGCCCTGGACGTTGTTCTGCCCGCGCAGCGGCACCAGCCCGGAGCCGTAGCGCCCGACGTGGCCGGTTAGCAGCGCCAGGTTGATCAGCGCGAGGACGTTATCGACGGCGTTGTGGTGCTCGGTGATGCCCAGCGTCCAGCATAGTTGCGCCCGGCCGGCCTTCGCGTAGGCGTGGGCCAGGTCGCGAATCGCCGCTGCCGGCACGCCGGTCACGCGCTCGGCGTACTCCAGCGTGTACGGCTCGACCCCGGCGCGGTACTCCTCGAAGCCGGTCGTTGCGTGCTCGATGAATGCTGGATTGTGCAGGCCGGCCGCGATGATCTCGCGACCGATCGCGTTCGCCAGCGCCACGTCCGAGCCGACGTCCAGCCCGAGCCAGGTGTCGGCCCACTGCGCCGAGGTCGTGCGGCGCGGATCGACAGCGTAGAGCCGCGCCCCGTTGCGGATGCCCTTCAGGACGTGGTGGAAATAGATCGGGTGTGCCTCGCGCGCATTCGATCCCCAGAGGATGATGAGGTCGGTATCCTCAGCCTCCTGGTAGGAGCTCGTCCCGCCGCCAGCGCCGAATACTGCCGTCAGACCGACGACACTTGGCGCGTGTCAAGTGCGGTTACAGGAGTCGACGTTGTTGGTGCCGATCGCTTGGCGGGCGAACTTCTGCGCGAGGTAGTTGACCTCGTTGGTTGCCTTCGAGCAGGAGAACATCCCGAACGCGTCTGGCCCGTGCTGCTCGATGGCCGCGCGGAACCCGGCCGCAGCTCGGTCGAGCGCCTCATCCCAGCTGGCGGACCGGAATCCTCCCGCCTCGCGGATGAGAGGCTGCGTCAGCCGCGTATACCGCATCTGCTTCGCCATATCCCTCTCCTTCCCGCCACGAGCGGCATTCGGCCTGCGTGCTGGATCGGGCGAGATGCCGGAGATCGTGGGGGGACGCTCGTGAACCTCAGTGACGCCGGCTCACGATCACGCGAGCCGTTGCGGTCAGGATAGCGCCACCCTTCCGAAAGGGCAACGCGCGGAGCCCGCAGCTCGGGCAGCGCCACCGGCTGCGCGGCAAGACGCACGCCACCGGTGGCGCGTCGCCTGCGGGGCGGCTACCGATCGCTATACGGTTGCGAAATCTGGCACAATTAGGCTGCGCGACGACCGCATCCAGACGACCAATCGGAACCTTGCCGAACGGCGCCGGGACGACTCGAATCGACGGCGGTGAGTATGGCTATTCCTGCTACAGAAGATCTTCAGCAGGATCCCCAGCCAGACCTGGACTCCCTGCTGGCCATCATCCGGCGCGACAACCCCGGAATGGACACCTCGTTGGTCGAACGCGCCTGCCACTTCGCCGAGGCGGCCCACAGTGGTGTCGTCCGCAAGTCCGGCGAGCCGTACATCGTCCACCCGCTGGCTGTCGCGATGATCCTCGCCGAGATGCAGCTCGATCCCGAGACGCTCGCGGCCGCGCTGCTGCACGACGTCGTCGAGGACACCGATTACCAGATCGGCGACATCGAGCGCGAGTTCGGGCCGCGGGTCGCCGCGCTGGTGGAGGGTGTCACCAAGCTGAGCCAGATCCCCTGGTCCGGCGAGGGCACCGACGACGACCGCGCGACACGCGAGTCGGCGCGCCAGGCCGAGAGCCTGCGGAAGATGTTTCTGGCGATGGCCGACGACGTCCGCGTCGTGCTGATCAAGCTGGCCGACCGGCTCCACAACATGCGCACGCTCTACCATCTCAAGCCGGCCTCGCAGCAGCGGATCGCCCAGCAGACGATGGAGATCTACGCCCCGCTGGCCAACCGGCTCGGCATCTGGCAGATCAAGTCGGAGCTGGAGGACCTCTCATTCCGCTACCTCGACCCGCAGGCGTACTTCGGCGTCGTTCGCGCGCTCGACCGTCGCGGGACGGACGGCGAATCCTACATCGACCGGGTACGGTCGGAGCTCGATCAGGCGCTCAGGGCCTCGGGTATCGAGGCGGAGATCACCGGTCGCGAGAAGCACATCTACTCGATCTGGCGCAAGATGAAGCGCAAAGACGCGCGCTTCGACGAGATCTACGACGTGCTCGCGCTGCGCATCATCGTCGACGAGAAGAAGGACTGCTACGGCGCGCTCGGCGTGATCCACTCGCTCTGGCGGCCGATACCCGGTGAGTTCGACGATTACATCGCGACCCCCAAGGAGAGCATGTACCAGTCGATCCACACCGCCGTCCTCGGCCCTGAGGGGCACCCGATCGAGATCCAGATCCGCACGACCGAGATGCACCACATCGCCGAATATGGGATTGCCGCCCACTGGCGCTACAAGGAGGGCCGCAAGGTCGACTCCAATCTGGAGGCGAAGATTGCCTGGTTGCGCCAGCTGATGGACTGGCGCGACGAGGTCGTCGATGCCCAGGAGTTCGTCGAGTCGCTCAAGTCCGATGTCTTCCGCGAGATGATCTACGTCTTCACCCCGCGCGGCGACATCGTCGAGCTGCCGGCCGGCGCGACGCCGATCGACTTCGCCTATCGGATCCACACCGAGGTCGGCCACCAGTGCGTCGGCGCAAAGGTCAACGACCAGCTCGTCCCGCTCGACTACAAGCTGCAGAACGGCCAGGTCGTCCGGATCATGACGAGCAAGACCAAGGTCGGCCCCAGCCGCGACTGGCTGATGCCCTCGAACGGCTACGTCAAGACGGCCGGCGCGCGCGAGAAGATCCGCCAGTGGTTCCGGCGCCAGGAGCGCGAC
>DAOKZM010000195.1:0-6310 GCA_035325665.1 Thermomicrobiales bacterium
GACGTGGTAGTGGCGCCAGAGGTCGCAGAGGGTCGGATCGGGCGCGAGGTCCCAGTAGGCTGCATGGAGTGCCGCCAGCGCCTCGATGATGCGCTCGTGGTCTGTTGGGGAGATGGGGCCGCGCGGCAGAAACGTCGTCCCGACGTCGCGCATCAGGATCGCCCAGCCGTCGCCGTCGTGGGCGGTGGCGAGGTAGGCGTGGGTCATCTCCGGTGGCAGCCGGTCGAGCAGCCCTCCGGACCACAGCGCCGCCTCGCGGCCGTGGCGGTCGTCGGAGACGCGCATGAAGTAGTCCCAGGCGGGCGACAGGCGCTTGAGGATGAACCGGCCGGCGTCGGTCTCGACGGCGGAGAGCGTGCTGCCGGAGTACGCCGAGGCTTGCTCGCCGAGCGGCGTCTCGCGGGCGCGGCTGACTGGCCGGCCGGCGATCGCCGACAGGTTGGCCGGGGCGAGCATCGCTTCGACCGAATCCCAGGCGCGGCGCGTCAGCGGCAGGCTCCTGTCGAGTGTGGACGAAACAGACGACGGGGAGGCGGATGATGCCTCCCCGTCGCTGGGTGTCGTGGTTGGGCGGCTAACCCTCCAGCAGCAGTGACATGGGATCCTCGAGCAGCTCCTTGATCTTCACTAGGAACTGGACCGCCTCGCGGCCGTCGACGATGCGGTGATCGTAGGAGAGCGCCAGGTACATCATCGGGCGGATGACCACCTCGCCATCGCGCGCCACCGGGCGCTGCTGGATGGCGTGCATGCCGAGGATGCCGACCTGCGGGGTGTTGAGGATCGGCGTCGAGAGCAGCGAGCCGAAGATGCCGCCGTTGGTGATCGTGAAGGTGCCGCCCTGCAGCTCGTCGATGGTGAGCTTGTTCTCTCGCGCCTTCGTCGCCAGGTCGATGATCTCCTGCTCGATCTCGGCGAACGTCATCTTGTCGGCATCGCGGACGACCGGCACGACCAGCCCGTCCTCGACGCCGACGGCGATGCCGATGTCGTAGTAGCGCTTGTAGACGATCTCGTTGCCCTGGATCTCGGCGTTCACCGCCGGGAAGGCCTTCAGCGCGCCGATCGAGGCCTTCGTGAAGAACGACATGAAGCCCAGGCCGACGCCGTGGCGCTCCTTGAAGGCGTCGCGGCGCTCCTTGCGGGTCTGCATGATCGCGGTCATGTCGACCTCGTTGAAGGTCGTCAGCATCGCCGACGAGTGCTGCGCCTCGAGCAGACGCGTCGCGATCGTCTGGCGGCGGCGCGACATGCGGACGCGCTCTTCGCGGCCGTCCAGCATCGGCGCGGCGGGTGGCGGGGTCGCTGGCGCGGCGGGCGCAGGCGTAGGCGCGGGAGCCGGGGCGGCCGGAGCCGAGGCTGCTGCCCCGGCGCCGGCCGCGTGGCGGATGATGTCGTCGGGCAGGACGCGACCGCCCGGCCCCGAGCCGTTGATCTTCGTTAGGTCAACGCCGTACTCCTCGGCCAGCCGGCGGACGGCCGGCCCGGCGCGGCGAGCGATGTCGTCGGCCGCGGGCGCAGCGGCGGAGGCGGGCTCCGGAGCGGCGGCTGCCGGCGCGGGGGCTGGGGCTGGCGCGGGAGCGGGCTGCTCGGCCGGGGCGCTTGGCGCGGCCGGCGCCGCGGCGCCATCGCCGGCCGCGAGCGTGCCGATGACCTCTCCGACTTCGACGGTGTCGCCCTCGTTGCGGGTGATGCTCTCGATCACCCCGGCCTGCTCGGCCGGTACCTCGACGTTGACCTTGTCCGTCTCCAGCTCGACGATCGGCTCGCTCCGCGCGACCTGCTCGCCCGGCTGCTTGAGCCATTTGACGATGACCGCGTCGACGATGGATTCGCCAAGCGTTGGGACCTTGATCTCGAGCGCCACGTTCGTCTCCTTCGAGGGATCCGATTCAAGGGCTGGTGGCCGTTACCGGCTGGCCACTGCCTTCTTCTTCGCCATCGTCCAGGCTGCCTGGACGATCCGCGCCTGCTCCTCGGCATGCGCGTCGGCCGAACCCTCGGCCGGGCTGGCCTGCTCCGGCCGGCCGATGTAGCTCAGTGTCGCCTTCGAGCCCATCTCCTGGAAGAGCCCGTTCAGCTTGCCGTACATGTACTGCCACGGCCCCATGTTCTGCGGCTCCTCCTGGAGCCAGACGATCTCGGTCGCGCTCGCGTAGCGCTCCAGGACCGCGCGCACCTGCTCGGCCGGGAATGGGTGGAGCAACTCGACCCGGACGACCGCGACCTCCTCGGCGTTCTCGTGCTCGGCGTTGGTCAGGTCGACGTAGACCTTGCCGCTGCAGAGCACGACCCGTCGGACCGACTTCGGCCGCTCGCTGGCGACCGGGTCGTCGATCACCATCTGGAACTGGCCGTCGGCCAGGTCGCGGAGGCTCGATCCGGCGCGCGGGTGGCGCAGCAGGCTCTTCGGGGTCATGACGACGAGCGGGCGCGGGTCGCTTTCGAGCAGCAGCGCCTGGCGGCGGAGCAGGTGGAAGTATTGGGCCGACGTCGTGCAGTTGGCGATGCGGATGTTGCGGTTCGCGGCCAGCTGTAAGAAGCGCTCGACCCGGCCGCTGGAGTGCTCCGGCCCCTGGCCCTCGTAGCCGTGCGGCAGCAGCAGCACCAGCGACGACGTCTGCCGCCACTTGGCCTGGCCGGCGACGATGAACTGGTCGATGATGACCTGCCCGCCGTTGGCGAAGTCGCCGAACTGCCCCTCCCAGAGGACGAGCGTCTCCGGCGCGTAGACGCTGTAGCCGTACTCGAAGCCGAGCGCGGCCGATTCGGAAAGCGGGCTGTTCCAGACGGCGAACGCGGCGGCGTCCGGCAGCGACTGGAGCGTGCTGAATAGCGTTCCTCGCTCGGGGTCGTGGAGGACGAGGTGGCGCTGTGAGAAGGTGCCGCGCTGGACGTCCTGGCCGGTCAGCCGGATCGGCGTGCCCTCCATCAGGATCGAGCCGAAGGCGAGCGATTCCGCCAGCGCCCAGTCGATCGCGCCGTCGGCGCCCAGTGCCGCTTTGCGCCGCTCGAGCTGGCGCTTGAGCTTCGGATTGAGGACGAAGTCGTCCGGGAAGGTATGCAGCGCGTTGTTGATCTGATGCAGGACGCCCGACGAGACTGCCGTCTCGATCTCGTGCGGCCGCGCCGAGTTAGGCGTCTGGTGGCCCTCTTCGACCGGGTGAGTTGCCTGGCTCCCCTCGCGAATCTGCTGGAGCCGGTCGATCTCGGCGGCGAGGATCTGGTCTCCCTGGCCGGCCCCGATGACTCCCTCGTCCTCGAGTTGCTGCGCCCAGATCGCCCGCACGGTCGGGTGCTTGGCGATCCGCGCGTACATCTCCGGCTGGGTGAAGGTGGGCTCGTCGCCCTCGTTATGACCCCAGCGGCGGTAGCCGATCAGATCGATCAGGAAGTCGCGCTTGAACTGGTTGCGGTAGGCGATCGCCAGCCGGGCGACCTCGAGGCAAGCAGCAGCGTCGTCGGCGTTGACGTGGACGATCGGGATCTCGAACCCCTTGGCCAGGTCGCTGGCGTAGAGGGTCGAGCGTGAGTCCTCCGGCAGCGTCGTGTAGCCGATTTGGTTGTTGGTGATGATGTGGATTGTGCCGCCGGTCGTGTAGCCCTTCAGCCTCGACAGGTTCAGCGTCTCGGCGACGATTCCTTGTCCCGGGAAGGCGGCGTCGCCGTGGATCAGGATCGGCAGGGCACCCATCGGGTCGTGAATCGGCGCTCCGGGATTCTCGCGGTCCTCCTGGGAGGCGCGCGCCATCCCCTCGACGACTGGGTCGACGAACTCCAGGTGGCTCGGGTTGGGCGCCATGATGATCGGCACGTCGACCCGCGTTCCGGAGCCGGCCCCTGCCTCGCGGCGCAGGCCGAGGTGATACTTGACATCGCCGGTCCAGCCGATGTCGCTGGTGTCGGTCTGCGAGACCCCACCGCGCGGGCCGTGCTCGAACTCGGCGAAGATCGCCTCGTATGGCTTGCCGAGGACGTGGGTCAGGACGTTGAGCCGGCCGCGGTGGGCCATGCCGATGACGATCTCGCGGATGCCGTTGCGCGCCGCGTCGCCGACGATGACATCGAGCATCGGCACCCCGGTGTCGGTGCCCTCGACCGAGAAACGCTTGGCGCCAAGGTAGGTCGTGTGGAGGAACTTCTCAAACGCTTCGACCTCGGTCAGCCGTTGAAGTAGTGCCTTCTTCTGCTCGTCATCCAGCGGCTGGTGGAAGGCGCCGGTCTCGGCGGCGTCGCGCAGCCAGTTGCGCTGCTCGGCGTCCTGGACGTGGTCGAACTCATAGCCGATTGAGCCGCAGTAGACCTGGCGCAGCCGCTCGATCGCCTCGCGTGCGCTGCGCGACTGGCCGACCAGTGGCCCATCGACGACCTGCGCCGGCAGGCGCTCGAGGTCGGCGTCGCTCAGGCCGAAACGCTGCTGGTCCAGCTCGGGGGCCGGCGGGCGGGCGTCGGTGACCGGCGCGATCGAGGCCGCCAGGTGGCCGTAGGTGCGGATGCTCTGCGCGTAGTTGGCTGCCGCCAGGATCTTCTCGACGTCCACCCCGGCTGCCGGGGCCGCGGCCGCAGCAGTGACCGCCGCGCCATTGCCGCCGACCGGCGGGGGAGTCCATTCGGCGAAGAACGCGCGGGTCTGCGCGTCGACCGACGCCGGGTCGGACAGATACTGGTCGTACAGCTCGAGGATATAGCCCGCGTTCGGGCCGTGAAATGCGAAGCGTGCCGACTGTCGTGTCGGGGTCGTTTCCTGTGCCATGCCGGTCACCAATCGTTCACGGACGGTGCCCGCCGCTGGGCGGTCCCTCTTCCCTCGCCCCTCCGGCTGGTGTGGGACGGCGGCCGCTGTCGCGCCGCCGGATCAGCCGCTATACAGTGATGATAGTACAACTGGCGGGACGATGCTCCCGCGGGGAGCGCGAGCGAAGGGGGCCGGGATGATCGAGTGGCGGGACGACGCCGAGCGGGCCAAGGCGGACGCGCTGCGGCTACGCCGGCCGATCCTGATCGATGTCTACAAGGACCCCTGACGAGGCTGCGATCGGCTGGATGCCGATACGTATACCGACGCCGAGGTCGTCTGGCGCGTCGGCGAGCGTTTCGTCCCGCTCAAGCTGGACCTGTTCAAGGGGCCGCGCGACGTCGTCCGCCCCTTGGACGTCATCTGGACGCCGACGATCCTCTTCGCCGACCGGCGCATGGCGGTCCACTACCGCTCGCTCAACTTCCTGCCGCCGCGCGAGTTTCTGACCCTGCTCGACATCGGTGAGGCCGAGGTCGCCCTGCGCTGGAGCCAGACCCAGCGAGCCGTCGATCTGCTGCGCGACGCCTGGCAGGCTGACCCCGACGGCGCGCTGGCCGACGAGGCCCTCTACCGGCTGGGAATCGCGACCTATCTGCTGACGCACTCGAACGCGGCGATGTACGAAGTCTGGGACCAGCTCCGCGAGCGATCCCCGGACAGCATCTGGTCACGACGTATTCCATAGGGCGCTTCGGTCAGACGTTCCCACGAGCAATGCCTGTACGTATGGGTTGACATCTCGCGTAGCGCCTACTACAATCCCTCTATCGCTAAGAATGACGATGGGGTGCTTCCCGAAAAGAGGCTCTGGCATCGGTCGCTGCGTCCGGTGGACGTAGTGTCGTTTCGTCATCTACGACGGGTCACCAGCTCGCAGCCGGCAGGCTGGCGAACGCCAGTACATTCGATTTCAACACCACCTTCCTCCGCCTGAGCGCCAGGGCGGGGGCGACTCCCCCACCGGTGACCGGTCCCCCCGGCTCGCCGTGTCGTCCCCGAGCTACCCTGGCGCTCCCCCTATGTCCGGCGGGCCGCGCTCGCCAGCATCTCCAGCACGACGCTGTCGATCTGCCCGTCGGCGCGCAGGCGCTCCTCGAGGTTCTCGGCGCCGGCCCACGCTTCGAGCGCGGACTCGACGGCCGCGCGGTCGGCGTCGCGGTCGTCCAGCGCGCCGGCCGCGACGAGGTCGGCAGCGACGCGGGCGAGCAGGCCGTCGTCGAACGGCTGGAGGTCGGTGTCGTCCAGGTCGAAGTAGACGCGGTGGGGCATGACCAGTCGGCGTAGCTCGGCGATCGGCGCCGGATGGTCGTCCACCCGCAGGTCGATCAGCCGGTCGCTGCCACCGCCGTAGCCGCCGCCCGGCCGGGCAATCGCGATCGCGGCGGACTGCTGGCCGCGCCGGTCGCCGCCGGCCGCCTGGCCGGCCTCCAGTGCCGAAAGCAATCGGTGGGCGAAGCTGCCGGTTACGGACGCGTACGCCTCGGCCATCGCGTCGACGACCTCCGGGCCGGC
>DAOKZM010000196.1:0-2531 GCA_035325665.1 Thermomicrobiales bacterium
GGGTTCGCGATCGGCGGCGTGCTCGGCGACGCCATCGGCCTCGTCCCGGTCCTCAGCGCAAGCGCGCTGGTCCGCGTCCTCGGCGGCCTCGTCGCGCTGGCATTCCTGCCGCGCGGGGAGGGCGTTGCCGAGCCGGACCTTACGCTGGCCGAGATGGAGGTCGTGCCGGAGGCCGAGGGATAGGTACTCACGACACTCGTCTCCGAATGACGGATCAACAGGTCTATGGAAGCGGGCGCTGACGCATATCCTGGCGAGAGATAACGCTGAATCGCCGCTCGAAGACCGTCTCAGTCTCGCGTTCGATACCAAGAATGACTTCAGCAGGTTCACTGGGCGTCGACGGAATTAATCGAAGATAGATCACACCACCCGGAGTTGGGGCATTTCCGCGAAAGATGAGCTCGCCGTAATCTCGGTCGAACGTGACGATAATCCGATCCTCCTGGTTAGCACGCTCGATGACCGCCAAATCGGTTGCGCCCGGGCTGATTTCGCCGATTGCGACGACGTCATGCCCTCGCGCCCGTAGAAGCTGCGCGCTGGCCAAGGGGATGTTCTCGTTCACGAGGAAGCACATTACCGCTGCGTCGCCGGCAACACGAAGAACGACTCGTCATGGATGATGTCGGCGGCGAAGGCGAACACAGCACGCAGCCCGTCGGGCGTCAGCGTCGGGTAGTTCTCCAGGATGTCAGCCGTGGTCCAGCCGGCGGCGAGGAGGCTCAGCAGGAAATCGACTGAGAGGCGCGTCCCGCGGACGACCGGCTTGCCGACGAGCACGTCGGGGTCGACGTGGATGTAATTGCGCCAGTTGAGATCGTCCATAGATACCGTTTCCTGCCTGATGATGGACGCGCGGGCGGGGCAATCGCCCCGCCCCTCTCACTATACGTCAGCGGAGGCCGTCCTACGCCCCCGGTCCCTTCACAAACCGCCCCGGCATCGCGCCAGTGTGCTGGCCGTCGGCCAGGACGCGGCCGCCGTTGACCCAGACGTCGCGGATGCCGGTCGAGAGCTGGTGCGGGTCGGTGAAGGTGGCGTTGTCGCTGACGGTGGCCGGGTCGAAGATCACCACGTCGGCCAGCATGCCCTCGCGGAGCAAGCCCCGGTCGCGCAGCATGAGCCGGTCGGCGACGGAGGAGGTCATCTTGCGGATGGCGTCCTCCAGTTCGATGACGCCCTCGTCGCGGACGAAATGGCCCAGCACGCGGGTCCAGGCGCCGTAGGCGCGCGGGTGGACCGGCCCCTGGCCGGCGGCCCAGTCGGGGTCCATGCCACCGGCGTCGGACGAGATCTTGATCCACGGCTGCTGGAGCTGGAGGCGCAGGTTGTCGTCGCTCATCATGAAGTAGATGGTCGAGATGCGCTGCCCCTCGGAGACGAGCAGGTCCATCGCGGTGTCGATCCAGTCCTTGCCCTGCTCGGCGGCGATCTCCGACAGGCGCATGCCGGCGTAGTGGCGGTTCTCGGGCTTTGCGAACGAAACCGGCATGACCCCCTCAGGGCCGGCCAGGTCGCCCATCGCCTCCCAGGCGCCGTCCGGCTTCTCGGCCGCGGCGCGGATCGTCGCCCGCATCTGGGGGTCGCGCAGGTTCTCGTAGGTCTTGCCGCCCTCGGCGATCCACGGCGGCAGGACGGAGGTCAGGCCGGTGCCGGCCGCCTCGTAGGGGTACATGTCGGCGGTGATGTCCAGCCCCTCGGCGCGGGCGGCGGCGATGCGGGCGATCGCCTGGGCCATCTTCGGCCAGTTGCGCTTGCCGGCCGCCTTGAGGTGGTAGACCTCGACCGCCGCGCCGGAGCGGTTGCCGATCTCGATCGCCTCCTCCAGACCCTCCAGGAACATGTCCGCCTCCGAGCGGAGGTGGGTGATGTAGACGCCGCCGTAGCGCCCGACGACCTCGCAGATATCGGCGACCTCGCCGGTGTCGGCGAAGACGTCCGGCGGATAGATCAGCGCGTAGGAGACGCCGAAGGCGCCGTCGGCCATGGCCTGGTCCATGACGCGCTGCATCGTCTCGATCTCGTCGTCGCTGGACGGGCCGGCGTCCATGCCGCGCCCGTAGCGGCGCAGGGCGCCGCCGCCGAGGAACGAGCCGACGTTCGGCGAGACGCCGCGCTCCTCGAACGCCTCCAGCCAGTGGGCGAAGCGCGTCCAGCCGCGCGCCCGCTCGGTCCACTCGTCGATGCCGGGGACGGTCGAGAAGCGGTCGGCCATCGGGTCGGCGAAGCGGCCGCCGGCCGGGGCTGGGGTCCAGGCCTCGCCCATGATCTCGGTGGTGACCCCCTGGGTGATCTTCGACAGGCAGCGCCCGTCGCGCATCAGCGGGACGATCGAGTGGCTCTGGATATCGATGAAGCCGGGGCAGACGACCATGCCCTCTGCGTCGACGACCTCGCCCGCGCTGGCCGGGTCGATCCGCCCGGCCGGGGCGACGGCCGCGATGCGGTCGCCGCTGATGGCGACGTCGCCGTAGAACCACGGGTTGCCCGACCCATCCACCACCTTCGCGCCACGGATCAGGACATCG
>DAOKZM010000196.1:2631-6288 GCA_035325665.1 Thermomicrobiales bacterium
GAACCACGGGTTGCCCGACCCATCCACCACCTTCGCGCCACGGATCAGGACATCGATACCGGCCATCTCACGCTCCCCTTCGTTTCCATTCGGCGGCGGCAGTGTAGCCGCGCGGGGTGGTGGATGGGAAGGGGGGCGTTAAGCCGGAGACAAATGGGCGTCATGTTCGGGCCGGCAGCCACTCATTTGTCCTGTCATCCTGAGCCGAAGGCGAAGGATCCGTTCCCCTACGTTGGTTCGCATCCAGCCGGGGGATGGACGGATCCTTCACTGCGTTCAGGATGACAGGACAATGGGATGGCGCGATCCGATGGTTCACGCCGATCAACCCGCTCAACCTGCGCCCGGCCCCTTGACGAAGCTGCCAGGGGTCGCGCTGGTGTGGGCGCCGTCGCGGAGGACGCGGGTGCCGTTGACCCAGACGTCGCGGACGCCGGTGGCGAGCTGGTGAGGCTGCTGCCAGGTGGCGGTGTCGGCGATGGTCTCGGGGTCGAAGACGACGACGTCGGCGGCCATGCCCTCGCGGAGCAGCCCGCGGTCGCGCAGGCCGAGGCGGTCGGCGACGGCCGATGTCATCTTGCGGACGGCATCCTCGAGCGGGATCACGCCCTGGTCACGGACGTAGTGGCCGAGGACGCGCGGGAAGGTGCCGTAGGCGCGGGGGGGGGTCGGGCCGAGCGGGTCTGCCCACTCGGGGTCGACCCCGCCCGCGTCGCTGGAGACCTTCATCCACGGCTGCTGGAGCTGGAGGGCAAGGTTCTCCTCGGTCATGCCGAAGAAGATGGTCGAGATCGGCTGCCCCTCGGCAGCCAGCAGGTCGATGACCGCATCGACCCACTCCTGCCCGCGCTCGGCGGCGATCTCGGAGAGGCGCTTGCCGACGTAGTGCTGGTGCTCGGGCAGCTTGAAGCCGATCGGCATGATCCCCTCCGGGCCGGACTCCTCCTGGGCGGCTTCCCAGGCGCCGTCGGGGTGCAGCGCCTCGTGGCGGATCTTCGCCCGCATGTCCGGGTCGCGGAGGTTGTCGTAGAAGCGGCCGCCCTCGGCGGCCCAGGGGGGCAGGACGATCGTCAGTCCGGTGCCGCTGGCGATGTAGGGGTACATGTCGGCGGTGACGTCCAGCCCCTCGGCGCGGGCGGCGGCGATCCGCTCGATCGCGGCCGGCATCTGCGGCCAGCTCGCCCGGCCGGAGGCCTTCAGGTGGTAGATCTCGACCGGCGCGCCGGAGCGACGACCGATGTCGATCGCGCCGTCGATCGCCCAGAGGAGTCGGTCGGACTCGTTGCGGATGTGGGTGATGTAGATACCGTGGTGCTGGTGGACGACCTTGCAGACCTCGACGATCTCGTCGTCGGTCATATAGACGTCGGGCGGGTAGATGAGCGCCATCGAGACGCCGAACGCGCCGTCCTCCATCGCCCCGGCCACGACGCGCCGCGCCTCGGCCAGCTCGTCCGGCGCGAGGGGCGCCATGTCCATGCCCTTGACGTACTCGCGGAGCGTGCCGCCGCCGAGGAAGGAGCCGACGTTGGGCGCGACGCCGCGCGACCATCGCGTCGAGCCAGTCGCCGAAGCGCTCCCAGGAGCGGATGCGCTCGTCCCAGTCCTCGGCGTCATCGATCGCCAGCAGCGCCGACGAGGTGCGGCCGATCCGGCCGCCGAACGGGGCGGGCGTCCAGCCCTCGCCCATGATCTCGGTCGTCACCCCCTGCGTGATCTTCGACAGGCAGCGCGGGTCGCGCATCAGCGGCACGATCGAGTGCGACTGGATATCGATGAACCCCGGCGCAACGACCATGCCAGCCGCCTCGACGACCTCGGCGGCCGAGGTGGGGTCGATCCGGCCGGCCGGCGCTATCGCCGCGACGCGGTCACCGGCCAGCGCCACGTCGCCGTAGCGCCACGGGTTCCCCGACCCATCGACCACCCGCGCCCCGCGGATCAGCACGTCGTATCCGGCCACGTCTCGCTCCTCCCGATTGCCCGTCCGTCGCGGCAGTGTACGATGGCAGTTCGCGATACGAGGAGGGCTGTGATGAACGACGACCCGCTGAACCGGCTGCGCGCGATCTGCCTGGCGTTGCCCGAGGTCACCGAGCGACCGAGCCACGGCAAGCCGGCCTGGTTCGTGCGCGGCAAGAAGACGTTCGTCACTTTCGCCGATCGTCACCACGACGACCGGCTGGCGTTCTGGTGCGCCGCGCCGGCCGGCGCGCAGGCGATGCTGGTCGAGGCCGACCCCGACCGATTCTTCGTGCCGCCCTACGTCGGCCATCGCGGCTGGCTGGGCGTCCGCCTCGACGTCCCGACCGACTGGGACGAGGTCGCCGATCTGGTCGAGGACGCCTGGCGCGTCGTCGCCCCGAAGCGGCTGGTTGTCGAACTCGACGGCCGGCGGGGCGATTGATCAGCAACGAAAGAGCGCATCGGCCGATCAGGTGTTGTCGGGCGATGCGCGATTCAGAGCTTGGAATAGATCGTCTGGACTATGGATGTAGGAATCTGTAACACGTCTGGAAAGCCTCGGTCTTCAGCCGTTCCCGGACGCCTCTGCTATTCGCGGGTCCGCGCATACATTCGAACTCGATACTCAGCCTGGAAACCTTGATCACCCGCACCTCCCATGGGTGACTCGTCGTTTGGCCCCTCCACACGCTCCCGACAGCGATACTCGTGGTGGGGATTTGTGGCATCAGACCTCCTTCAGCTATGCACCGACACACTCAACGGCGGGGACCTCCTGCCCTCCCTTCGATATATTGAATCGATGCGGAACAGACTTGAGATATCGTTGCAGCGCCTGTGATTTCGGAGTACGCCCCGTCTGAGAGACACATATTGTACATGACAGCACGCGCTACGTCAAGGCCCAACCGAGGAATGGCCGTTGGCGTTCGGGTTGCTGCAGCGCTGACTCGGTGGCTGGCTACCAATGGTGACTGCGGCCGATCAGAGGCGATTGACCGCGCTGGGTATCATCTGCTGAACGTGACAGACGACGCACCAAAGAGGAGCCGATGCAGGATCGCTATACCGAACAGCAGCTGATCGACGCGGTCAAGACCGGCGACGAGGACCGGGTCCGGTCGATCGCCTCGCTGGCGCCTGGGCTGATCGACACTGAGGTGGACGGCGTGCCGGTCGTGCGGCTGGCCGTCTACCACGGGCACCCAACCGTGGCTCAGGCACTAGCCGACCTGGGAGCCCGGCTGGACATCTTCACCGCCGCGGCGATGAATAAGGCCGATCGTCTGGCGATCCTCCTGCAGGGGGAGCGCGAGCGGGTGAACGGCTGGAGCGAGGACGGCTTCACGCCGCTGGCGCTGGCGGCGCACTTCGGCGCGGCGCACGCGGCGAGGCTGCTGCTGGCGGTCGGGGCGGATCCGAACGCGCGGTCGAAGAACCCTCTGGACAATACGGCGCTGCATGCCGCCGTGGCCGGCCGGCGGACGGCACTGGTTGACCTGCTGCTCGACGGCGGGGCGGACATCGACGCCCGCGACGGGCGCGGCTTCACGCCACTCAACATCGCCGCCAACGGCGGTGATGTCGCTATCGCCCGCCTCCTCCTTGCCCGCGGCGCCGACCCGTCGATCGCCAACGACGACGGCCGCACGCCGCTGGATACCGCCGAGCACGACGGGCATCCGGAGGTGG
>DAOKZM010000197.1:0-6282 GCA_035325665.1 Thermomicrobiales bacterium
CGGCATGGTCCAAGCAGGATCGGACCCGCGTCTGACCAGGAGCGCGATGAGTCCGACGCCGTCGATCCCGCTTGCGGACTGGTTCCACCGGACCGTCGATTGGCCCGATGTCGTGCTGCCGGCGTACGCGGGCGGGTCGGTGGCCAACCTGCCGTCCTCGATCCTGCGAGCGTACGGGGCGCCGACTACCGCCGAGCCGCTCCTCCCACCGCTCGACGCACGGTTGCTGCCACCGGACCTGCTCGACGGCGCGCGTGTCGTCATCCTCATCGTCATTGATGGGCTGAGTGCCGCCGCGCTCGAACGAGATGGCCTCGATTTCGACGACATGGCGCCAGCCGTCGTGCGGTCGATCACCTCGGTCTTTCCCTCGACGACCGCTGCGGCGCTGACGTCGCTGCACTACGGCGCGTCTCCAGCGACGCACGGCATGGTCGGATACACCGTCTTCCTCCCGGTCGTCGGCCGCGTCGTCAACCTCGTCCGGTTCAAGCCGGTGGATGGCAGCACCGCGGATCCGAAGCACCTGGACCCGCGAGCGATAGTCGCGTTGCCGTCCGTGTTCGACCGTCTTCGGGATGCCGGCGTCGATTCGGTGGTGGTCTCACACCAGGAATACGCGCGCAGCCCGCTGACGCTGGCGCAGTCGGGTGATACCGCGTTCGCGGGGCATCGAACGCCGGCCGAGTTGGCCACGCGGCTGCTCGAGGCCGCCCGCCGTCAAGGACGCCGGTTCATCTTCGGCTATTGGGCGGGGATCGACATGCTCGCCCACACCTGGGGTCCGGATAGCGATGCGGTCCGGCTCGACTTGCGGCTGCTCCAGCGGGCGCTGATCGACGGCGTGCTTCGCCCGCTGGCCGATTCCAGCGACGACATCGCCGTCCTATTGACTGCGGACCACGGCCACACGGCCATCGGCATCGACCGACAGACGCCGCTCGCCGATCTCGCGCGCGTGGTCGGCAGTTGGGCCACGCCGCCGACCGGCGAGCGCCGCGCCGTCGGGCTCGGCACATCCGCTGGCGGTCGGGCTGCACTCGAAGCCGCGGTTGCCGGGAGCGGAGTCGTCATCACCGTGGCGGACGCGATGCTGCACGGTCTGTTCGGCCCGCCTCCACACCACCCGGAGCTGCTCGCCCGCGTCGGCGACCTCTTGCTCCTCGCGAAGTCTGGCGCATCGTTTCCGTATCGGGAGCACGGCGACGACCGGCCGCACGCGCCGGGGGCGCACGGCTCGCTTACCAGCGACGAGATGCTGGTGCCGCTCCTGGGCTGGCGCTTTGGGAGCTAGCGCGTTAGCGCGCGGTCGACCACCATGGCGAGCAGCAGCGCCGCCAGATAGTAGTTCGAGTACTTGAACAGCGGCCAGGCGAGGCGCGACGTGCCCTCCGCGTACATCCGCGCTGCATAGCCGACGAACAAGCCGCCGAGGACGAGCGCCGCCGTGAGGTAGAGCATGCTGACGTATCCAGCTGGGACGAGCAGGAGGGTTACGGCCAATAGTTGGAGCGCGTAGAGCAGGATCATCCGCCGGGTGTGCGCGTCGCCGTGCGTCACCGGCAGCATCGGGACACCCGCGCGCTGGTAATCGCGTGCCTTGAGCAGCGCCAGGCTCCAGAAGTGCGGCGGGGTCCAGTAATAGATTAGCGCGAAGAGCAGCAGCGCTGTCAGGTTCAGTGAACCGGTCGCGGCCGCCCAACCGACCAGCGGCGGAAACGCGCCTGCCGCGCCGCCGATGACGATGTTCTGCGGCGTCGAGCGCTTCAGCCAGCGGGTGTAGATCAGCACGTAGAAGAGATTGCCGGCGAGCGCCAACAGCGCGGCAAGCGGGTTGACGAAGAGCGCCAGCACGACGATCGCGAGGCCGCTCAGCAGCAGTCCGAAGCTGCGGACCTGGTCGCCGGTTAGCCGCCCGGTCGGGATGGGGCGCTTTCGTGTGCGTGCCATAACGACGTCGATGTCGCGGTCGATGTAGCAATTGAGAGCGCTCGCGCCGCCGGACGCGAACGCCCCGCCGAGCAGCGTCAGCAGGACGAGCGAGGGCGATGGCCAGCCTGCACCGGCGATGAGCATGGCGCCGAGCGTCGTCGTCAGCAGCAGGAGCATGATGCCCGGTTTGGTGACGCGGAAGTAGTCGCGCACCAGTTCGCGGGTGGCCCAGACGCCACCGGTCTCGAGCGCGGGTGCTGGAGCCGTCCCGCTCAGCAGCAGGACGCGGACGAGGAGTGCCCAGGCGACGCCAGCGACGCCGAAGTGAAGCGTTGAGATCGCTGCCGGCGCAACACCGGATGCGCTCAGCGCGCCGATCAGGATCTCCGCGGCGAAGACGGCCGCGAAGCCACCCAGCAGCGGCCTCGCCACTCGGAGCCGCGCGCCAACGACGAGCACCAGCGCAAGTAGCACGATGGCGCCTCCGACCAGCGCCTGATGGGCAATCTGACCGGAGATCTGGCCGGCCAGCGGCTGTCCCATCGAGATCCCGCACATCGGCCAGTCGGTGCAGTCGCCGCTGGCGCCGGAGGCCGCCAGATAGGCGCCAGAGACGAGGACGGCGAACAGAGCCAGCGTCGTGGTCACCACCAGTGGCCGGAACCATGTTCCGGCAGTAGACGATCGCAGCGTGGCGATATCCCCGACTGGGACGAGGGGCTGGACGAGCGCGAGAGCGCAGGCGAGCAGCAGTGCTGTCGCGCCGAGGTGGGCCGTCGCGGCCCAGACCGCCGCGGCGCCCGAGGCCGGCACGAAGATCGTTCCGAGTTGGACAAGAATGAGCGCGGCGGCGACAGCCGCGATGGCATTGACCCGCGCGTCGCCGCGGATCAGGCGGCTGACGGCGAGCAGCGCGATCGTCGCCATCCCGATCAGCCCCGAGACCGCCAGGTGCAGCGCGCCAACCGGACCTGCCGAGTGGGCGAGGAAGCTCCAACCGGAGCACTGGCCCCACGACGCGCACGCGCCGGGCGCCACGCCGGAGTCGAATCCGGCAACGACGATCAGTACGAGCGCAAGCACTGCCAGCACGGCGCTAAGCCGCGAAACCTGAACCCGTGCTCTGGCCTCGGTCACGTCTGTCTACCCCCACCCAACCCGAGACTGCTGAGCCGCTAATGCGATGCCGACGGCCGCAGCAACGCTAGTCGGTTAGCCTGGTCAGTCGTCGCTTCGCTATCAGCCCTCTAGAGGGACTGCATCAGCTTCTGGTCGCGCTCGACCAACTGGTCCAGCACCTGGCGGATCGAGCTTGCCCCTTCGAAGCCCGGCCGCTCGGCGGCGAGGTCCTCTTCGGACATCTCGCGGACCGTCGCCAGGATCGCCTCCCGCGCGGTGCCGAATTCCGACAGCAGCGTCCGCACATTGCTCGCGTTCGCCGACGGTGGGGCCTCCGGGATGGCGGCGCCAGCGGCTGCCTCGCCAAGCGTCATCAGCTTGATCGTCTGCGACGCGCGAATCTCCGATTCGCGCAGGCTCGCGATGGTGTCGAGCAACGACGAGTTGTTGCTCGCCGTCGCCGCCGAATCGAGCGGACGGATCCTGAGGTTGAGGTTTCGATACGTCGCGATGAGGCTGTCGATCACGTCGGAGTGCGCCAACTGTCCCTCCAGTTCAGGTGTCTCCGGGCACGATCGGCAGCCCGGTACATCGATTCCCCCGGCTGGATTGTACGGGCGCCTCGAAATCGCGGCAACAGCCGTCAGCAGCAGGTGAGGCCTATGATACGATACGGTCGCGACGCCCGTCTCGGCCGCGATATCACGTTGCGTCGCGTCGAGGCATTGTTCGCACCGTGAGGAGCAGGATGAGCATGGCGTCGAGGCGGCGAACGCCGCTGCGCTGTCCGGTCTGTAATAGCGAGCTGGCCAACACCCAGATCATCCCGCTTGGTGCGGTCACCGCAGACCTGCCATGGGAGTTGCACGCCGGCCGTTGCCCCGAGCACGGCTGGTTTCAGTGTGAGGTTATCTCCAGGCCGCCGCGCGAGATCTTCCCAGTGTCCAGGCCGGGCGGAACGACGCGAACCTTCACAATCAATGGTGTGGCGGCCTACGCGTTCCCGACGATCTGGAACTCCCAGGTGACGCCCCGGCGCGTCGACCCATACGACGAGCGATACTGGGAGGTCGACTGGTCGAAGCTGCCGGAGGGCACGATCAGCTTCTGATCCGGGCTGGGGTCGCAACTTCGTCGTCCACGACAACGGACTCAGCCATTTCGACCGGCGAGGGGCGAAGCGTTGGTGAACGGTGCAGGCTCCGACCGGGGGCCAACAGGCGAGGCAGGTTCGCGCCCGTCGTTGACGCCGGCGTCGCTTCTGATCGTGCTGTTGATCTTCTACCTCGTCGTCCAGATCCAGACGATTGTCTTCCTGGTCCTCTTCGCCATCCTGTTCGCGACCGTGATCGAACGCCCGGTGCTCAAGCTGGAGGCCCGGGGAATGCCGCGCGCCGCCGGCATCCTGACCGTCTATTCGGTCATCCTGCTGGCGCTCGTGCTGCTCGGCTTCATCTTCGTCCCGCTGATCACCGCCGAGGCGCGGACGTTCTCGCAGGAGGCGCCGAATCTCATTCAAGACCTGGCCGACAAGTGGCGCACGAGCGATAACCGATTCCTGGCGCGCACCGGCTACCGGTTTCTGACCCAGTTGAAGTTTCGCCTTGACAACCCGCCGCCACCGACTGGCGGGACGGCCATCGGCCTGATCACCGGCATCGGTGCGGCGATCTTCGGGCTGGTCGCAACGTTCGTCATCGGCTTCTACTATCTGATGGAGAAGCACCTAGTAAAGCGGCTGTTGCTACAGAACCTGCGGCCGGCGACGCGCGACCGGGTCAACACCGTCTGGAACGATGTCGAGGCGAAGGTCGGCGACTGGTTGCGCGGCCAGCTGACGTTGTGCGTCATCATCGGCGTCGCATCCGGATTCGGGTACGGCCTGCTCGGTCTGCGGTTCTGGCTGCTACTGGCGCTCTTCGCCGGGATTACCGAACTCGTGCCGGTGATCGGACCCTGGATCGGCGGCATTCCCGCGTTCGCAGTCGCGATGCTCGATTCGTGGCAGAAGGCGATCATCGTCGCCGTCTTCATCGTGCTACTGCAGTTCACCGAGAACAGTATCCTCGTGCCGCGGGTGATGCGTGGAGCGATCGGGATGTCGCCGCTGACCGTCTTTCTCGCCGTGCTCGCTGGCGGGCAGTTCATGGGTCCGCTCGGCGCGCTATTGGCGATCCCTTTCGCGGCGGCGATCCAGGTTATCATCGGCGATGCGCTGCGGGTGAGGCGCCAGCGCAGCGAGATTGCCACCGCGCCGGCCCAGCCGCAACCGCATTCGCCCGGCTGGCGGTCGGTACTGACCCAATTCCTCGGCGACAGCGACCACGGCAGGCCGCGTGTGCCGGCCGATCCGACCGAGCCGACGCCGGAGCCGCCGGAGCGCCGAGACGATCGCATGGATTCGTACCAGCAACCCGGGGAGTGACATGCCGGAGCTACCAGAAGTCGAGGCTGCCCGTCGCGGTATTGCGGAGCAGTTCCTCGACGACGAGGTGGTCGCGGTTGATCTGCGGCTGCCGAAGCTGATCGTCGCGCCCGATGGATTGGGAATCGAGCAGGTCGTCGGTACAGCGTTCTCGGCGGTCCGGCGGCACGGCAAGTACCTAACAATGTTGGCCGGCGACCTGGCGCTGGTCATTCATCTCAAGCTGAGCGGTCAGCTCGTCGGACGTGGTCTGACGATCCCGGGCTTCGACGCCGGCCACCCGGTCCCCGCCTACGGGGCCGAGCTGCCACACAAATCGACCCATCTGATCATCGATTTCGCCAGCGGATCGCGGTTGTATCTGACCGACATCCGGCATTTCGCTCGCGTCCAGGTCATGCCCGCTGACTCGCTCGACGCCTACTTCGCGGGCCTGCGGCTCGGGCCGGATGCCATCTCGGACGCGTTCGAGCGCGACTGGTTCCATGAGGCGATCGCCCGGCGCTCGCAGGCCCGGCTAAAGCCGCTCCTGCTCGATCAGACCTTTATAGCCGGACTGGGGAACATCTACGTAGACGAGGCGCTGCACCGCGCGATGCTCCACCCGGAGCGGCTCGCCCGGACACTCACGCCGGGCGAGATCGACCGGCTTTACGATGCGATCAATGAGATCATGGCGATCGCCGTCCCGATCGGTGGAGCGCACATCCTCAATGGCAAGGCCGGCCCCGACCAGGGCGAATTTCCGTTCGTCCACGGGCGCGAGGGTCTCGCCTGCGTCAACTGCGGGGCGACAATCGTCAAGG
>DAOKZM010000198.1:0-6276 GCA_035325665.1 Thermomicrobiales bacterium
CAAGATCATCAAGCTCAACCCGATTCACGGCTTCGCCGCCGAGACGGCCGCCGCCTCGGTCATCTACGCCGCCAGCCACCTCGGCTTCCCCGTCAGCACAACCCACGTCATCTCGTCGTCGATCATGGGCGTCGGCTCCGTCCGCGGGCGCGGCGGGGTGCGCTGGGGCGTCGCCCGCACGATCGTCACCGCCTGGGTCCTGACGATCCCGGCCTGCATGCTCGTCTCGGGCGTGTGCTACCTGATCCTGTCGATCTGGTTCGACTAGTTCGTCGTACAGTGTGATAAGACAGCGTCACCTGGGATGAACAGAGCATGCTGCCCTATCGGACGAGATGGTTGTTGTTCCTTTTCGCCCTCAGCCTCGGCGCGATGGCGACAGCCGGCTGCCGCGATGCAGGCATGCCAACCGATAGAGGCCGATCGGTCATGGAATCTCCGACAGCCACGACACAGATCATCAGAAGCACCGCCACCCCTGTAGCGTCGCCCAGCCTGGGACCGCTCTATCCAGTCGGTTCTTGCACACCGAATCCCAGCGATCCATTCAACTTCGGAATCTTTCCGGACCAGGTCGGTACGGGACCGGGAGCCCTGGGTTATGTCAGCGTTAGCCAGCTCATCGTGACGGGACACGTGGTCGAGATGCTGCCGACCCGATGGACAACGGCAGACGGCACACGCCCAGCGAACCCGCATGAAGGGGTGCCACAAACGACGACAATTGTGACACCGTTCGTCGTCTCTCTGGACGGCCCCCCACTCCTGAATCGCACGTCGGAGAGCCTGGATACCGGGCAGGTCGTCGCTCTGATCAATGGCGGCATCGTCGGTGACGATAGCCTCACGATTCACCTGCCATGGATGGAGCTCGCCATCGGGGAGAGGGTGCTCATAACGCTCGACGCGAATCCGACATGGCTCAATCCACCAGGACCGGTCGCGACCAGCAAAGGGCCAGGCTGGTGGCTCACGATGAAGTGGACACTCACCGACGACGGTCAGGCGGTCAGCTACCTTGAGACCCGAGATGCCACAGAAGTTGAAGCCGAGTTCCGTGCAGCCATCGAATTCCTCGATCCACTCCCGCAGCCGACCAGACAAATAGCACCGTGACGTACCGGCTGGCCCACGCTCGCAGGTCGGGACAATACGCTAAGTGCGGCGCCCGCTATCCCCGCTCGTAGCGTGACGGCCGGCCACGGCCACCTGGGCGCTCCCGGTCGCGCGTGCGCGGGCCGCGGTCGCGGTCTCGGTCCCGGCTGCTCGGGCGTGGCGCGCGCTTCTCGGCCGGCCGGCCTTGCGGCGGGCCACCCTCGCGCGGGCGGGCGATCTCGACCCGCACGGCGCGGCCGCGCAACTTGGTCCGGCCCAGCGCCTCGGTGACGCGCTGGACGAGGTCCTCGGGAATCTCGACGAACGAGTAGATGTCCTTGATCTCAATTACCCCGATGCGCTTGCCGGGGATGCGCGCCTCGTTGGCGATCGCGCCGACGATGTCGCTCGGCCGGATGCCGTCCTCGCGACCGACGTTGAGGAACAGCCGCGCCATCCCGCGCTCGGCGCCGGCTGCGCTGACCGGCAGCTCCGTCTCCTCCGGCTCTGGCTGGAGGAGCATCGAGATCGCGGCGGCGGCGATCTGCGACGGGTCGTAGTTGATCGCCAGCTCGTCGACCAGCGCCATCGGGCGGTCCAGCTCGTCGGTCTCGATCACCTCGCTGAGTGTCGCCGCCAGGCGCTCGCGCTGCTTGGCCGCCACGTCCGACGCGGTCGGCACCCGGCGCGGCTCCAGCCGCTGGCCGACGGCGCTCTCGATCCAGCGCAGCAGCCGCCGTTCGCGCGGCGTCACCAGCGAGATCGCCTCGCCGGCCCGCCCGGCCCGCCCGGTCCGGCCGATGCGGTGGACGTACGATTCGGGGTCGCCCGGCAGGCTGTAGTTGATGACGTGCGAGACGTGCTCGATGTCGAGCCCGCGCGCGGCGACATCGGTCGCGACCAGCAGCGTGGCCGTACCGGCCCGGAAGCGGTTCATCACCCGGTCGCGCATCATCTGCGACAGGTCGCCGTGGATTGCCTCGGCGGCGTAGCCGCGGCTCTGCAGCGCCTGGGTGACGTCGTCGACCTCCACCTTCGTCCGGCAGAAGACCATCGCCGAGGTCGGGTCGGTGATATCGAGGATGCGAGTGAGGGCCTCCAGCTTCGCCCGCGGAACGACCTCGTAGTACGACTGGTGGATCTGCGGGACGGTGACGTGCTCCGGCTCGACGGCGATCCGCACCGGATCGATGAGGTAGCGGGCGGCCAGGTCGCTGATACGTTTGGGCAGCGTCGCCGAGAAGAGCGCCGTCTGCCGCTCCTCCGGCAGCGCCGAGAGGATCGTCTCGATGTCCTCCAGGAAGCCCATGTCGAGCATCTCATCTGCCTCATCGAGGACGACGAAGCGGACCTGGTCGAGCTTGAGCGTCTCGCGGCGCATGTGGTCCATCAGCCGGCCGGGCGTGCCGACGACGACGTCCACCGGCTTGGAGAGCGCGCGCAGCTGGCGGTCGATCGGCTGCCCGCCGTAGACGGCGACCACGATCGTGCCTCGGTGCTTGCCGAAGCGGTGGATCGCCTCGGCGACCTGGACGGCCAGCTCGCGAGTCGGGGCTAGGATCAGCCCCTCGGGACCGCGCGACTCGCCGCCGAGCCGCTCGATCATCGGCAGGCCGAACGCGGCAGTCTTGCCGGTGCCGGTCTGGGCCTGGGCCATCACGTCGCGGCCCTCCATCAGTGGCGGGATCGCCTCGCGCTGGATCGGCGTCGGCTCCTCGAAGCCGATCTCGTCGAGCGCCCGCAGGACGTCCTCGCTCAGTCCCAGCCCCTCAAACGCACCCGGCATCATCACCCCCATCGTTGCCTACGCCCGCGGCCAATCTGCCATCCATAACAGCATACGTCAGACCACCACGCCGCCCTTGCGATTTCGGGTACGATGCAGCCCGTAGGCGGCCCGGCGGCGAGGCCGCGTTCATCGGAACATGGGGAGGGACCACGATGGCCTCGTTCGCACCAGCAACGCTCGTCCAGGGAATGATCGAGAAGTCCGAGCGCCCGGTCATCGGGCCGGCGCCGGCCGGCACGATCGGCCTCTCGTCCGGCGACCCGGATTTCCGCACGCCGGAGCACGTCCGCCAGGCGATGATCGACGCGGTCAACGAGGGCTACTCGAACTACCCGCCGGCCAACGGCGACCCCGAGCTGCTCCAGGCGCTCGCCGACTGCCTCGAGCGCCGCTACGAGGTGGACTGGAACCCGAACGACATCACCGTCACCACCGGCGGCTCCGGCGCGCTCTTCGCGTCGATGGCCGCCTACCTCAACCCCGGCGACGCGGTGCTGATCCCCGAGCCGACCTACTCGCAGTACGCCGACATCGCCCGGATGGTCGGCGCCGAGGTCGTCTGGGTCAAGCAGACCGAGGACTTCCACCTCGACCCCGACGCGATCCGCGCCGCGGCGAAGGCCAACCCGCGGGCGAAGATGCTGATCCTCAACAGCCCCAACAACCCGACCGGCATCGTCTACGACCGTGAGGAGCTGGAGGGCGCGGCGGCGGTCGCCCAGGAGCATGACCTGCTGGTGCTGGCCGACGAAGTCTACGACCATCTGATCCTCGACGACGTCGAGTTCACCTCGACGATGGACATCGCCGGCTTCCAGGACCAGCTGCTCTACTGCAACTCGTTCTCCAAGACGTTTGCGATGACCGGCTGGCGGCTCGGCTGGGTCGCGGCCAGCCCCGGCCTGATCGCGCCGGTCTCGCGGGTCGCCCGCAGCGCCGGTGGCGGGGTCAACTGGGCGCTCCAGCGCGCCGGCATCGCCGCGATCAGCGGGCCGATGGAAGCGACCGAGGCGATGCGGCGCGAGTACGCCGCCCGACGCGACCTGATCGAGGAGCTCCTCGAAGGCGCCGAGGGGGTCACCTGGACCCGCCCGCAGGGCGCGTTCTACGCCTTCTTCAAGTACGACGCGCCGGTCAAGTCGCGCCGGATGGCCGAGCTACTCCGCGAGCGCGGGGTCGCCCTGCGCTCCGGCACCGAGTATGGCCCGAGCGGCGAGGGCTACATCCGCCTCGCCTTCGCCGCCGACCGCGCCTCGATCACCGAAGGCATGCTCCGCATGCGCTCGACGATGGCCGAAGCGCGGGACGGGAAGATTTCGTAACGTAGGGATGAGGCAAAGGGATGAGGGGAGTCAGAGCTCTCGTCCCCCATCCCTCGGCCCCCATCCCGCATCCCTCGTCCCTACCGCACCCCCGCCGCGATCAGCAGGAGCAGCGTGACGCCGAGCGCGATGCGGTAGGCGACGAAGACGTCAGTCGAGTGGCGCTGGAGGAAGCGGATCAGGCCGGCGATGGCGAGGTAGCCGACGACCGCCGCGGCCAGGATGCCGGCGACGAAGACGCCGCGCTCGCCGGCCGGGATGCCCGCGCGGACGAGGTCGAGCATCTCCTTCATCCCCGCGCCGAGGATGATCGGCACACCGAGCAGGAACGAGAAGCGCGCCGCCGTCGCGCGCTGTAACCCCGCGAACAGCCCGGCCGTGATCGTGCTGCCGGACCGCGACACCCCCGGCACGATCGCCAGCATCTGCGCCAGCCCGACGAATAGCGCTGTCGCGAAGCCGATCTGTCGCAGGCCGCGTCCCGGTCGCTTCTGGCCGAAGCGGTCGGCCACGCCGAGCAGCAGGCCCATCCCGATCAGCAGCAGCGCCAGCATGACCATCGCCGTCGAGCTGACTGGGTCTTGGTGGAAGTACTCGTCGATCATCGACTCGAACAGCAGTCCTGCCACCGCCGCCGGAATAGTGCCGACGGCGATGAACAGCCCCAGCCGGCCCATCTCATCCTCCGGCAGCCGGCCGCGCAGCAGGCTGCGCCAGCCGGCGAGGATGCCGCGGATCATGGCCCAGATGTCGTGCCGGAAGTAGACCAGCACCGCCGACAGCGTGCCGAGGTGCGTCGCCACGTCGAACGACAGCCCGAACGGCTCCCAGCCGAACAGCCAGGGGACGATGATCAGATGCGCCGACGACGAGATCGGAAGAAACTCAGTCAGACCCTGGACGATCCCCAGCAGGATCGCCCGCAGAATATCGCCATCCACCTAGCCGATCGCCTCTTCCGCCTGCTGCGCGTCGCGCCACGAGAAGCTCTCGCGCCACCAGTAGATCAGCCCGAGGACCGTGACCGGGAAGTAGAGCGCGGCGTGGACGACGATGGCGTAGGAGAGTGCCAGCGCCCGCGAGATGCCGAGCGCGCCATTGAGCACCAGCAGCACGCCCGTCTCGAACGGGCCGACGTAGCCGGGCGAGGCGGGAATGAGCGTCGCCATGTTGGCGACGGCGGTGACCATCAGCACCGCGGCCGGCGAGAGATCGAGGTTGAACCCCTGGGCGATCAGGAGGTACATCGACGCCTCCAGCAACCAGGCCAGCACCGAGGTCAGCCCGACGCCGAGGAGGTCCTGCCGGCGCTTGAGAATGCCAAGCCCCTCGACGAACGAGTGCGCCAGCGCCTCGACGCGCGGCGCGACCTGCCCCGGCAGCGCCCGAACTCCCAGACTGACCAGCGTGTCGCGCAGCCAGGCCACCCGGACGAACGCTATCAGGGCGACCATCAGCAGCGGAAAGAGCAACAATGCGACGAGCGCGATCGTCCACAGGTCGCCGGTAAGGGCGACCGACAGCGAGGCAACGGCGATGAACGCCAGCATCGTCAGCCCGTCGAAGATACGCTCGATGGCAATCGTCGCCAGCGACGACGACTTGCTGACGCCGAAACGCGCCGAGAGCGCGTAGGAGCGCACGACTTCGCCGGCCCGCAGCGGCAGGATGTTGTTGGCCATGTAGCCGATAACGACGATTGGGAAGAGCCGGCGCGGCGGGATGTCCTGGACGGCGCGCAGCAGGTAGTGCCAGCGGACGGAACGGACCATCACCCCGAGGAAGTAGACAGCCACCGCCGGGATCAGCCAGCCATACTCCGCCTCGCGCAGCGCCTGCCAGATATGACCGAAGTCCTGGTTTCGCAACGCGAAATAGATGAAGACCAGGCTGACTAGAAGGCCAGCCCAGACTCGCCACGAGCGCATGCGAATCGTGCTGCTCCGCTCCAACCGCAGTACACCTCAACGCCACGCGGCCCCGAGGTGGCCGGGCATCCATCAGACAGGGGCATCCCGACGGGACACAATCGCGAAGGATACCACCGACCCTCACAAGCCACGGTGGGCA
>DAOKZM010000199.1:0-6259 GCA_035325665.1 Thermomicrobiales bacterium
GGGTGTCGTCATCGTCCCGCCTGGCGCGGAGTACCACGAGGCCATCTCCGCCCTGGCCCCGCTCATGCCGGGCATCGAGGCGGTCTCGCGGCTGCCGGAGGCGGCAGGGTCGAACAACTGGGCCGTCAGCGGCAGCCGGACCGCCTCGGGCAAGCCGCTGGCCGGCGGCGACCCGCACCGCTTTCTCGACGTGCCAAACGTCTACTACCAGAACCACCTGACCTGCCCGGAGGCGGACGTCATCGGTTACTCGTTCGCCGGCATCCCCGGCTTCCCGCACTTCGGCCACAACGCCCACGTCGCCTGGTGCATCACCCACGCCGCCGCCGACTACCAGGACCTCTACGTCGAGCGCTTCCGCGACAACGACGGCGCGCTGGAGTATTCGGTCAACGGCGGCTGGCGGCCGGCCGAGACGCGCCCGGAGGAGATCGAGGTCCGCGGCGGCGAGCCGGTCGAGATCTACGTCGTCGTCACCCGCCACGGACCGGTCGTCGTCGGCGTGCCGGAATCCGGCTACGCGATCGCGCTGCGCTACTCGGCGCTGGACCGGCCGAACCCCGGCTTCCAGTGCCTGGTCCCGCAGATGCTGGCGACCAGCGTCGCCGAGCTGGACGAGGCCATGCGCGACTGGGTCGACCCCTGCAACAGCCTGACGATGGCCGACGTCCACGGCGCGATCGGCTACCTCCACCGCGGCCGGGTGCCGCTGCGCAACGCGGCCAACGGCTGGCTGCCGGTGCCGGGCTGGAACGACGAGCACGAGTGGCAGGGCAACATCCCGTTCGAGGAGCTGCCGCGCTCGCGCGACCCCGAGACGGGCTGGATCGCGACGGCCAACAACCGCATCGTTGGCGACGACTACCCCCACTACCTCTCACTGGACTACGCCCCGCCCTACCGAGCCATGCGGGTCATCGCACGGCTGGAGGCGCTCGACGGCGCGACGATCGACGACATCGAGGCGATGCACGCCGACCGCGTCTCGATCCCCAGCCGCTGGCTGGTAGACGCGCTAGCCGGATTGACGCTCGACGACCCGCTGGCAACAGCCGCCCGGGAGCGGCTGGACGCCTGGGACGGGGTGATGGACAAGGACCGCGTCGAGCCGGCGATCTACGCCGTCACCCGCGAGCACCTCACCCGCCAGGTCCTCCAGCGGCCCAGGGCGGCGGCGCTGGCGCCGAACCCCTACCCCGGCGAGCCGGCGGCGATGGGGCCGGCCGCGCGGCTGTGGAGCCAGATCCCGCGAATGCTCCGCGACGGCGACACCAGCCTGCTGGCCAAGGGCGAGACGTGGGAAACCCCGCTGGCGGCGGCCTTCGCCGAGGCCATCGTCTTCCTGCGCGCCGAGCTGGGCGACGACATCGACCAGTGGCGCTGGGAGCGGCTGCACCGCACCCGTCCGGTCCATCCGCTGTCGGCACTCCTGCCCGAGTGGTCCGAGGCGCTCAACCCGCCGTCGGTGACCCTCGGCGGCGACGCCGACACGCTCCAGGCGGCCGGGACGTTCCCCGGCCAGAGCTACTTCATCAACGGCACGTCAGTGGCGCGCTACGCCTTTGATCTTGGCTCATGGGATATGTCGCGATGGGTCTCACCGCTCGGCGCCTCCGGCCACCCCGGCAGCCCCCACTACGCCGACCAGGCCGAGACCTGGAGCGACGTGCGGATGCACCAGATGCGCTACTCACGCGAGGCGGTGGACGCCGACGTGGCCACGACTCAGCGACTCGAGCCGGCCTGATGACAGGCAGCACACCGGTCATCGGCGAGTACGTCTACCTGGACTACCGCCGGCCGGACGAGCTCTACCAGCCGTGGGACCCGCGCGCCATCGAGGCGGCCGCGCGGGTCGCCGCGCTAACCCGCGCAGCGATGCCGGACGCCGTGGTCGAGCACGTCGGCAGCACCGCCGTGCCCGGCTGCGACGGCAAGGGGATCGTCGACCTGCTGCTGCTCTACGCACCGGGCCGGCTGGCGGCGGCACGCGACGCGCTCGACGCCCTCGGCTTCCAGTGCCAGCGCGGCCGCGACCCGTTCCCCGAGGAGCGGCCGCTGCGCCTCGGCGTCGTCGAGCACGACGGCGAGACGTTCCGGCTGCACGTCCACGGCGTCGCGGCCGGCGATGCCGAGGCAGCCGAACTGATCACCTTCCGCGACCGCCTCTGCGCCGACCCGGCGCTGGTCGCCGAGTACATCGCCCGCAAGCGCCAGGTCATCGCCGCCGGAAAACTCGACAACATCGCCTACAACCAGGGCAAGGAGGAGGTGATCCGCCGGATCATCGACAACGGGCGGGTAACGCATGACGCGTAAGCGTCACCGCGACTGTCGCGCGATGACCGACGTGTCGGGACGGCAGCCCTGACCAGGTCGGCGCGGGCGCTCCCTTGCGGCGCTAGCACCAGGACGAGGGGTTCGACCTCCGGTATGCTATTATTCGTATATCCGCATACCGAGGCGCGACGAGGCGTCCGGAGGCGTCGATGGTGCGACGCAATGTGAGACCGGCCGCGGGTGAACGACCGCGGCGTGGTTCGTCGTGTCCGGGGCGGGAGGCTATCCCTCGTGCTATCGCGTACACCAGTCCTGGTCCGGCTCTGGCGGAGCGAGTTCCGCGGCTACAACCGATCCCACTTCCAGATGGACATCGTTGCCGGCCTGACCGTCGCGGCCGTGGCGCTGCCGCTGGCGCTGGCCTTCGGCGTCGCCTCCGGCTCGACCGCCGCGGCCGGCCTGATCACGGCGATCATCGCCGGCTTCCTGATCGGCGCCCTCTCCGGCGCGCCCTACCAGATCAGCGGCCCGACCGGCGCGATGTCGGCGGTGCTGATCGTCGTCGGCCAGAAGCACGGGCTGGACGGCATCTGGGTCGCCGGCGTGATGGCCGGCCTGATCATCCTGGCGCTCGGCGTCTTCAAGCTCGGCCGGATCATCAACTTCATCCCCGCCCCGGTCATCACCGGCTTCACCAGCGGCATTGCGCTGATCATCTTCATCGGGCAGATCGACAACGCCCTCGGCATCCGCACCGAGGAGGCCGAGACCTCGGCGCTGAAGATCTGGGGCTACCTGACCAACCCGCTGCCGTCGGTCAGCAGCTACGCCGTCGCGGCCACCGCCATCGTCGCCGCGACGATGATCCTGCTGCCGCGCGTCCGCCGCGTCCAGCGCGTCCCGGCGGCGCTGCTCGGCATCGCCATCGCCACGGCGCTGTCCTGGTCGCTCGGCTGGCCGGTCGAGACGATCGGCGCCATCCCGCGCAGCATCGTCCTCGACGATCGGCTGGCGCTGGCGCTGCCGGACTCGGCGATGATGAGCGACCTCGTCGGGCCGGCCATCGCCATCGCCGCGCTCGGCTCGATCGAGAGCCTGCTGGCCGGAGTCGTGGCCGGCCGGATGACCGGCACCAAGCTGGCGGTCAACCAGGAGTTGGTCGCCCAGGGGGTCGGCAACATCGTCATTCCCTTCCTCGGCGGCGTCCCGGCCACGGCGGCGATCGCGCGCATCTCGGTCGGCGTGCGGGCCGGCGGGATCACCCGGATGGTCAGCTTCGTGCACTCGTTCGCGCTGCTGGCCGGGGCGCTGGTGCTGGGAAGCGTCATCAGCCGAATCCCGCTGGCGGCGCTGGCCGGCGTGCTGATGGTCACTGCCTGGCGGATGAACGAGTGGCACGTCATCCGTTTCTATCTCCACCGCCGGCTCAAGAGCGCCACCGCGGTGATGCTGGTGACGATGGCGGCGACGGTCGCGCTCGACCTGACTCAGGCGATCCTGCTCGGCGTCGGGCTGTCGCTGCTGGTCTTCCTCAGCCAGGTCTCGCGGTTGCAGATCGTGCCGACCGAGGTGGACTGGGAGCGCGTGCGCCAGGCCGGCCACCAGATCCAGCGCGAGGTCGAGGGCATGCGCGTCGTCTACATCAGCGGGGCGCTCTACTTCGGCGCCGTCTCGCAGCTGACCGAGACGCTGGAGGCGCTGCCCCCCTCGCGGGTGCTGGTGCTCTCGATGCGCGGCGTGCCGATGGTGGACGTCTCCTGCGTCCACGCGCTGGAGCACTTCTGGCACGTCCAGCGCCAGCGCGGCGGCGTGCTGCTGATCACAGGGCTCCAGCCGCAGGTGCGCCGCATCTTCGAGCGCACGGGCCTGGTGGACGAGCTCGGTCCGGATGCCTTCTTTTGGAGCGCCGACCAGGCCATCGTCTCCGCCAAGCGCCAGATCCTCGCCCAGCAGGACGCCGCCCTGGAGGACATGGACCTCTCCGACGAAGCCGCGATGGACGACCTGCCGCTGGGGGTCGTGCCGGTCGAATAGGGATGAGGGGAAGAGAGACGGCCTCAACGGCCCCGTGGCGACAGGCCGGGTTCTGTCCCTACGGGGCGTCTGCGTCGCTCGGCTCTAACCCCCGTCTCCCCCTCCCTTCGCAGGGGAGGGGGCGGGGGGAGGGGTTTCACCCGGCTCCGGCCACACCTCATCCATCACCGCCCAGACGACGACCGTGGCGGGGATGGCCAGCAGGATGCCGATCAGGCCGGCCAGCTCAGCGCCGGCCAGCAGCGCGATCAGCACCACCACCGGCGGCAGATGCACCGCCCGCCCGACGTACCACGGCGACAGCACGTGCGCCTCGATGTTGACCAGGACCGTGTAGAGCACCAGCACCCCGATCGCGTGCGGCCAGCCAACCGTCAGCGCCAGCGGCAGCGCCAGCAGGAGCGTCACCGCCCCGCCGACGTACGGCACCAGCTCCAGCACCCCGGCGATCACGCCGAGCGAGACGGCGAACGGCACGCCGATCAGCCACAGCCCGATCCCCATCCCGATCCCGAACGTGCCGGCCACCAGCGCCTGCCCGCGCACCCAGCCGCCGATCCGGTCGCGCACCGCCGCCGCGATCGCCGTCGCCCGCGGCTGGTACGCGCGCGGGACGAAGCGGTCGATGATGTACGACCCGCCTCCCGGTGATGCCGCCAGGTAGTAGGCGGCGACGAGGGTGATGAAGACCAGCACCAGCACGTGGCCGGCGGCGAGCGAGACGTTGGTCAGCGTGCTCGCGACCGTGCCCAGATGCGACGACAGGCGCTTCGAGAGATCGTCGAACGTGAGGTGCGCGCGCTCCGAGCCGGCCGGACGGACGCGATTGACGAAGTCCTCCAGCCGCGTCGTCCAACCCGGCAGGTCGTCTTGCACAGTCGCGATCTCCGAGCTAACCAGCGGCACTAGCAGCGCGACGACCCCGGCGAGCACGACCACCAGCACGGCGTACATCGCCAGCACCCCGACCGAGCGCGGGATGCCGCGGCGCTGGAGCCAGTCCACCGGCGCGTCGATCGCCGTCGCCAGCAGGATCGCCGAGAAGAGGACGATCAGCACATTGACAAGGTGCATCACGACCCAGACGGCAGCCACGATCAGCAGCACGAGGAAGATCGTCCGCCGCGAGATCGTGACGGTCATCGCCGTCGGCAGGCGCGGCCGTGGAGGGTCACTCACGCGGCTTCCTCCCGCGGACGCGGTGGCGGGTGTGGCGGACCGGCGCGGCGCGCGAGACGATGCTGATCGCGCCGTCCAGCTCGAGGATCGCCAGCTTGACGTCGCCGAGCGTCTCGACGCCGTGCTCGCGGGCGGCCATCTCCAGCTCGTCCATCGTCACCCCCTCGCGGTGCATGTGGTCGAGCAGCGGCTTGCCCTCCCAGACCAGCATCGTCGGGCTGCCGCTGATCCGCCGCCCGAGCCACTCGTAGCGGATGCCGAGCCGGTCGACCGCCCAGTTGAGCACGATCAGCGCCGCCGCCGCCAGCAGCCCGCCGGTCAGCGAGGTGTCCGGCCCGACCATCGCGTTCTGCACCGCGTTCGCCACGATCAGCACGACGACCAGGTCGAAGATGCTCATCTGCCCCAGCTCGCGCTTGCCCGCCAGCCGCAGGAGCGCCAGCAGCACGATGTAGACGATGACGGTCCGCAGGACGATCTCCGCCAGCACGCGCGGGTCGAGCTCGATCATGGATGTCCCTTCGGAACGGGACGTGGGACGTGGGACGCAGAAGAACGAACCAGCCCCGCCGCGATCATAACGCGACGGGGCTGGTTGCTGCGGGGCGGATCGGACCGACACTCTGGCGCGTCAATCGGCGTCATGTGGCGTCCAGCAGCCGCCCCTGTTTCCTGTCATCCTGAACGAAGTGAAGGATCCGCCCCTCCCCCACTGGCTGTGGCCGAACGTTGGAGAAACGGATCCTTCGCGCGCGTGCGCGCTCAG
>DAOKZM010000200.1:0-6257 GCA_035325665.1 Thermomicrobiales bacterium
TGGGCGTTGCCGGTGCGCGGCTGGTTCTCGCCGGTGATGAGGTAATAGAGGTTGGCGTTGATCAGCCAGCCGATGATCGTGTCCAGTAGCGCGGCCTCGACGAGCTGGCCTTCGCCGGTGCGCTCGCGGTGGAGCAGCGCGGCGAGGATCATGTTCGCGGCGAGCATGCCGGTCGTGACGTCGCCGATGGCGACGCCAGCGCGCATGCCGACTCCCTCCGGCTCGCCCGTGACGCTCATGAAGCCGCTCATCGCCTCGGCGATCAGGTCGTAGCCCGGGCGCGAGGCGTATGGGCCCGAGCGACCGAAGCCGGAGATCGAGCAGTAGACGAGGTCGGGGCGGACGGCGCGCAGGTCGTCGTACCCGAGGCCGAGTTTCTCCATGACGCCGACGCGGAAGTTCTCGACGACGACGTCAGCGCCGCGGACGAGGTCGAGCGCGATCCGGTGGCCTGCGTCGGACTTGAGGTCGAGGGCGATGCCACGCTTGTTGCGGTTGACGGCGAGGTAGTAGCCGGACTGGTCGCCGAGGTAGGGCGGCCCCCAGGCGCGGGTATCGTCCCCTTTGCCGGGCTGCTCGATCTTGATCACGTCGGCGCCCATGTCGGCCAGCAGCATCGTGCAGTAGGGGCCGGCGAGGACCCGCGAGAAATCGACGACGGTGATGCCGTCCAGTGCGCCTGGCATGTGCCTCCCCTGATGATCTACCGACGGATGGAGCTGCGCGAGACGACGGCACTCTTATGGACGACGAGCGTGCGGGCGAGCCGGTCGCCGATGCGCTGGCGCGACGGCGACAGCTGGATGGCCAGCGCGCCGACGACGCCGACGAACATGCCGTCGAGCAGTCGCAGGAGCGAGCGGACGAGCGCGCCGACGATGCCGACCGGCGTGCCGTCGAGGTTGACGACGCGGAGGCCGACGACGAGCTTGCCGACGGTCCCGCCCAGGGGCGCCTCCATTGCCCAGGGGTAGGGGATGTAGCCGCCGAGGATGCCGCCGGGGCCCCCGCCGTTCTCGGTGATCTCCTCGAAGGACGGCTCACCCTCGGCGGGCAGGAAGTAGGAGGCGGGGATCATCGCGATCAGGGTGATGACGATGAGGTCGACGAACCAGGCGATGCCGCGTTGCCCGAGCTGGGCGATGGCGACTGGTTGGGTGGCCGGCGCGAGCGTTGAGGTCGCGGGCGGCGGGGTGTCGGGCGCGTCGGCGAAACCCTCGGGCATCCACTCGCCGCAGTAGCGGCACTTCAGCGCGACGGCGTGGATCGGCTTCCCGCAGTACGGGCACGGCTTCATCGGCGACCTGGCGCTCATGCGCTCCCTGCTCGTCAGTTCTCGTCGCGACGCCCAGAGCGGGCGCGCTGGTGGGATGGTACCAGCGGTGGCGTGACGCAGGAGGAGACCAGCGTCGATCAGTCTCTCGCGTGACCACAACTCGGCGGCGCGTGAGGATGCGCTGTGCGCATCGGGCCACAAGCAACATGCGGACATGCACTGAAGTCGGGAGTACGCAGGTTACCCTGGGTCTGATACCTCACTACGCATATGTGAACCTCAGGATGTTGTATTGACCGTACCGTCAATCCTGAATAGTATGTCGTAACAGAGCATTCGACGTGACCAGCTGGTGCGGGGAGGTGCTTGCCGAGTCCTGCACGTCTCCAGGCGCCTCCGATGGGGCTTCGCGGGCCACCGTGCCCGATGGTGTGAGCGTTGCCGCGCGGGGATCACCGGGTTGGTCAGTGCTAACGGGAGGGAGTTGGCGACTGCTGCAAGCGACCGATGATTGGCGTCCCATCGACCAACGTAGCACGAGGATAAGGGGTACTCATGATGTCTCCCAACCCGCCCCCGACTCGCATCCTCAGATCGACCCGCTGGACGGGCATCATCATCGGACTGTTGGTCATTACCGCATATCTCGTATCGATCGCCGGTGCGCGGGCCGGCACGGACGTCGCTCCGGGGCAGACAGGCTTCGAGCCGACGAGCGCGGTCGTTAACCCGCGCAATCCTTCGCAGGTGGCCGTTGCGCGTGGCTGCCAGGTGCGCATCTCCAACGACTTCGGCCAGACCTTCCCGATCGTCCGTAACACGACACTTGGCTGCAACGGCGACCCATCGCTAGCGTTCGACTCGCAGGGCCGCCTGTTCGTGACGCATCTAGACCGCGTCGGCGGCGATAACGAGCTCTCGGTCTTCGCCGGTCAGATTGCCGACACGACGACAACCGGGACGGCGACGTACACGCCGATCCAGGTTAGCGCGGACGACGGGGATGGCGACGACAAGCAGTGGCTCGTCGCCGACTCGAATCCGACTAGCCCTTATCGCGACAATCTGTACATCGTCTGGACCGAACTTCCTCCGGCCGGCGGGAGCTCAGTCATGTTCTCGCGCTCGACCGACAGCGGGGCGAACTGGTCGGCCCAACAGGTGATCTCGGCCGGAGGCGAGGGGTTCGTCTGGCCGGCGCACCTCGCGGTCGCTGCCAACGGCGACCTGTACGTCGCCTATCACACTGACACATGCGGGGCGGCAACTTCGGGCGCCATCCCGATCCTGCGCGACGGCAACGGCGGAGCCGACTTCGCGGCCGGCGCCGTGAATCAGAAGACCAACGCGTTCGCGGGCGGCGAGGCGACCGTGGCCTGTAACGCGATCGACGGATCGGGGGACGAGATCCCGAACGTCGACTTCTGGCTTCAAGGATCAGTCCAGCCGTGGATCCTGCCCGACCCGTTGCGGGCCGGGAACGTCTACGTGATCGGAAACGACGATCCGAACGACGCTTTCGCCAGCGGCGACGACGGCGACGTCGTGATCGCTCGCTCGACCGACTTTGGCAATACGTTCAGCGTGAGCCGGGTGGATCACGGGCCGGGACAAACACTGGCAGTGATGCCGACGGCGCACATCGACCAGGACGGCAACATCGTCGTGACCTGGTACGATAACCGCGCCGGCCAGATGAACACCGGCGCGAACGCGAACTTCGGGGCGCCGAACTTCCTGCTGGAGCTATACGGTACGACGAGCCGCGATGGCGGGCAGTCGTTCGTCAACGATTTCCGGATCAGCGATAACCTGTTCGACCCGGACGCCAACGCAAACTGCCGCTTCGGCGCGCTGGCGACGAACAACTGCACTGCGCGGATCGGCGAGTACAACGGTGTCTGGACCGTCGATGGGATCGCCTACGCGGTCTGGACCGGCAACGCGGCCCCGCCGTCCGCGCCATTCCCGTCGGACGGCGCCGGGGCGCAGACGACGATGTTCGACCTGTTCTCGATGAGCGGTGCGTTCCCCGACCGCCATGAGCCGAACGAGTCGCGAGACTTCGCCGTCGCGGCACTGCTCGGCGCGAACAACACCTACACCGAGGACAACCTGACGCTGCATACGGCGACCGATGTCGACTTCTTCCGCGTCATCGCGCTGCACACCGGCAAGCTCGACATCGAGATTGAGTTCAACGAGGTCATCGCAGGGCTGGAGCTCGTAGCGCAGGACCGCTACGGGAATCAGGTCGCAACCGGCGCAACGACGACGTTGCAGCCGGGCAGCAGTGTCGAGCGGCTAACAATCCCGGTGGTGGCGGGCGAGACGTACTTCGTCGAGGTACTCGACCCGAACGCGCCGGGCTTGAATCCGCCGCAGTCGACCTACGGGCTGACGATCGTCAACACGGCGGCGCCGGCGCCGTTCGCGCTCGATCTGCTAGCCTCGTCCGACAGCGGGCGTTTCGACGCCGACAATGTGACTAACGACGCGACCGCGACGATCCAGATCCGGGTCGACGAGGTGGCACTGGCCGGGCTGACGCTGTCGCCAGACTCCGGCGGTCCGTCGGCGACGGACGACTCGCCGGGCTTCAAGGTGGCGGTGTACGCGAACGGGACGCTTGCGGGCTACGCGACGGCAAGCGGCCACCCGGGGACGTATCTGTTCACCTACGCGGCTGGTGACCTCGACGAGGGGTTGAACTCGCTGACGGCGCGAGTGCTGATCATCGATCCGTCCGACGACCCGGGCGTCGCCGGGACGGCCCATGTGACCGGCCTGGGCGGCGAATCGGCCGCGCTGCACATCACGCTCGACACGGTGGCGCCGGCCACGCCGGCCGCGCCGGACCTGCAGGCGGCCAGCGACACCGGCGGGATCAGCGACGACGACATCACGACGCTCCAGACGCCGACGTTTGAGGGCGGCGGCGAGGCGAACTCGCTGGTGCGTGTGTATGCCAACGGCGGACAAACCGGCTTTGCGGTGATGTCGGCCGGCGGGCTGTATCAGGTGGCGACAGGACCACTGAACGATGGGGTCTACGACGTGACTGCGACGCTCGAGGATCTGGCCGGCAACATCAGCGCCGCGTCGGCGGCGTTGAAGGTGACGATAGCCAACCAGGTTCTGGTCCTGCCGGGCGCGACGGCGTCCGGTCCGGCGGCCGGGCCGGTGACGGTCGACCTCGGCGCCGGGACGATCGATGGCTATCCGGGTATCGCCGGGGCGAGCGGGATGATCGGCATCATCGGAATACCGACGGTGACCTTCGATGTCAACGGCCAGCCGATGACGATCCTCGGCACCGGCGGCGACGACGACCTGCGCTACACGCCGACCGGCGCCGACGCCGGATTCATCATCCGCGCCGGGACGAGCCAGACGCTGGTGTTCAGCTCGACGGCGAGCCCCTACCTGCTCGACCCGCTCGGCGGGAGTGACACGGTGACCGTGAACGGGACAACAGCGGATGACGCGGTCGTCGCGAACATCGACGTTGCGGCGACGATCACCGTCAACTCGCTGCTCGGCGTCGAGCTGCCAACCGGCAACGTCGAGCGGTTTGGGCTGGCGAGCGGGCAGGGGGCCGACACGATCGACGTCACTGCCTATGACACGGTCAACGCTTCGGTGCTGGTGGACGCAGCCGACCCATCGACGACGAAGCCGAACGCGGACACGCTCAACGTGATCGGCGGCTCGCCGAAGGCGATGGTGCAGAAGCAGCCGGGCGGGCCAGTGGCCGGCTCGGGGGCGATCTTCGTGACCTACCCGAAGACGACCGGCAACGCGACGCGGGTCGACTACGTGAACACCGAGCGGATTACGACGTCCAAGTAGCGAGGAGGAACCTGGGGCGCGGCTTGTCGAGGTCGCGCCCCTTCTTTGCGCTCCGCGCCCGTCAATCAGGCTCGATCGCTGCGTCCACGAGCAGCTCGCGCCCCGTCGCCCGGGCGGCGTCGATTTGGGACGCCGGGAGGCCGGCGCCGATCGCATCCTCGACACGGCGGTAGTCCGGCAGGTCGACCGGGGCGATCGCCTCGCCGGCCGAGTCGCGGAGGGCGTCGCTGGCTCCGAGCAGGCGGGCGGCGCGGGCCGAATCCGACGGGATGGCGAGCGCGGCGAGGCCAAGCAGGCAGCCGGCGACGCCGTCCTTCGTGCCGAGCGTGCGCTGGAGGGCGAGTGCCCCGCGGGAAAGACGCCCCGCCTCGACGGCGTCGCCGCGGTCGCGGGCGACGTCGGCGAGTGCCGCGAGCGAGACGGCGACCCCGCGCGCGTCGCCGATGCGCTGGCGGATGGCGAGCGACTCCTCCAGGAGTCGGGTGGCCTCGTCGAGGTCGCCGCGGTAGCGGGCGATCAGCCCGAGGTTCTTCAGGGTCACGCCGATCGCGCGGGGGGTGTCGAGCGCGCGGCCGATCCGAAGCGCCTGGTCGTGCAGGTCGGCGGCGCGGTCGAGCTTGCCCTCCCTCCGGTGGACCTCGCCGAGAGAGTCGAGCGAGCGGGCCAGCGCGGCGGTCTCTCCAAGACGTTCCCAGATGCCGAGTGCTTCCTCGAGCGATGCAACGGCGCGATCGCCATCCCCCTGCATTCCGAGGGCGATGCCGATGTTGTGCAGCGCGATAGCGATCTCCCACTCGCCGTCGAGCGACCGGAAGCCGGCGAGCGCCTGCTCGTAGAGTCGTCGGGCCTGCTCATACTCACCCTGATCCATCCGAACGGTGCCGATGTTGTTGAGCGACAGGGCGATACCGCGCCGGTCGTCGATCTCGCGGCGCAGCGCGAGGGCGGTCTCGTGCAGTTCGGTCGAGCGGGCGAGGTCGCCCTGTTCGCGTGCGAGGTTGCCGGCGGCGTTGCACGCGTTGGCGCGTGTGGCCGGCGGTGCCTGCTCCGAAACCGCGAGCAATCCATCCCGCCCGCGCCTGCCTTCAGTGAGGTGGCCGCGGATCGACCAGAAGCGCCAGAGGGACGC
>DAOKZM010000201.1:0-301 GCA_035325665.1 Thermomicrobiales bacterium
CGCGGCTGGTCGGGGCGCTGTAAGGGCCGCGGGAAACGAGCCGGGTATACTGCCGTCCAAACGGCAACTCACAACGATTCGCCCCTGATCTGGAGATGGACGACGATGGACCTGCGGTACACGGCGGAGGACGAGGCGTTTCGGGCAACGGTCCGGGCCTGGCTGGCGGAGAACGCGCCGCGCGAGCCGCTGCGGACGGTGGCTGAGAAGAAGGCCTGGCACCGCAAGCTCTACGAGGCCGGCTACCTCGGCATGGGCTGGCCGAAGGCCTACGGCGGCCAGGAGGCGCGGCCGATGGAGC
>DAOKZM010000201.1:311-6238 GCA_035325665.1 Thermomicrobiales bacterium
ACTGGACGACCATCTTCGGCGGCGACGAGGACGTGGCCGGCCGCGTCTGCGGCGAGGACGGGGGCGGCCGCCGAGCCGTCACCAACGACGACGTGAACCTCCGCCTCGGCCCGGGGCTGGACCGGCCGATCGAGCAGGCGATCGTCGTTGAAGAGATGGCGCGGGCGGGCGCGCCCGGTTCGATCAACTGGGCCGGGCTGGGGCTGGTTGGCCCGACCCTGATCCACCACGGCGCCGACGCCCAGCGCGAGCGCTACTTGCGCAATATCCTGCTCGGCGACGAGGTCTGGTGCCAGCTCTACTCCGAGCCGAACGCCGGCTCCGACCTCGCCGCGCTGCAGTGCCGCGCCGACATCGACGGCGACGAGTTCGTCGTCAACGGCCAGAAGATCTGGACCAGCACCGCGCCGGAGGCGGACATGGGCATCCTGCTGGTCCGCACCGACCGCGACGCCCCGAAGCACCAGGGCATCTCCTACCTGATGGTGGACATGCACCAGCCGGGGATCGAGGTGCGCCCGCTGCGGCAGGTCACCGGCATCGCCGACGAGTTCGCCGAGGTGTTCTTCACCAACGTCCGCGTCCCGGCCGACAACCTCATCGGCGAGCTGAACACCGGCTGGCGGATCGCCCAGACGACGCTCTCCTACGAGCGCGGCGGTGACACGATGGGCGCTGTCGCCCGGTTGCAGCACTCGTACGCCCGGCTGCTGGAGATCGTCCAGACGCCGCGCGCCGACGGCAGTCGGATGATCGACGACCCGGTCGTGCGCCAGAAGCTCGGGCAGATCATGACCGACATCGAGGTGGTGCGCTATGCCGCGCTGCGCGTCCTCTCGGCGGCGGAGAAGGGCGGCCAGCCCGGCCCGGAGTCGTCGATCTCGAAGCTGCACTACTCCGAGGCGGACAAGCGCGTCTACACCCTGATCCAGGAGATCCTCGGCCCGTACGGGCAGATCCTCGATGGCGCGCCGGCCGCCTATGCCTTCGCCACCGACGGCAGCGAGGGGGAGCACGACAACTGGCCGTACCTCTGGATGCACCCATTCTCCGAGACGATCTACGCCGGCTCGTCCGAGATTCAGAAGAACATCATCGGCGAGCGCGTCCTCGGCCTGCCCAAGGAGGTCCGCGCCGACCGCCTGGCGCGGCAGGGAGCGTAGGGACAGACTTCGGCCTGTCCGCGCCCCGCAGGGCGCATCCTCGGGGTGACCCACCCGCTTGTGCGCGAGGCTCCCGCCCGGCGCGCTGCTGGATTCGCGCGAATTGCCCCATGCCCGGCTGGGACAGAACCTGACGTGGGATGGCGCCCTCCCCGCCTGTTCGCGTCGGCCCGTCGCCCGATCGGCCCCACGCATGGCGGCCTGCGGGCCGCGGACAGGCCGGGTCCTGTCCCTACGGAGCGTTTTGGCGCGCCTTCCGTTGGCTCAGGATTCTCCGTCTACCGGCGGCGAACTCACTCCGGCGCGTAGACAAGGACCTGCCCGGTCCCCGCGTCCGCCACATACACCCGCCCGTCGTCCCCGACCGCAAGCTGCAGCGATGCGCCGATGACCCTCGGCTGCTCGACGCCCAGTTCCCAGCGCGTGATCTCCTGCCCCCGTGCATCCAGCTTGACGATCACGCGGACGAACGGATCGGCGAGGTAGACGTTGCCCTCATTGTCCAGCGCGATGCTGGTCGGCAGGATATCCGGCCGTTCGCCCGTCGTCGGTACCTCGAATATGACCTCGGCTGCGTCGTCGTTGCGGCCGTCGAGTCGCTCGATTCGGTAGCCGTAGCCACCGACGATGGCCCAGCTCGACGTCCCCCACGACGCGATGTCGAACACCTGCCCCGGCTTGCCAGCGAACGGCCACGAGCCTAGCAGTTCGCCATTCGGTGTGTAGAGGTCCAGTACCGGCTCCTGGAAATCTCCGATGTAGAGGATGTCGTCGTCGCTGATCGCCACAGTGCTCGGATCAAAGATGCTGATGCCGCCCGGCACCTCGCGCACCGGCTGCGTCCAACGTCCGACGACCTCGCCATCCGTCGTTAGCACGATCACCTCACCCGGCATGCCGTCGGTCACAAAGATGCGCCCGTCAGCCGCCACCGCCATACCTTGCGGTATGCCGGGTACCCATGCGTGCTCTTGCGGCAGAGCGAGCTCAGCTGCGATAGCTCCTCCCGGATCGAAGCTGATAACGCGCGCCAGCATGGGGTCGAAGACATAGACGTTGCCATCCGGGCCGATCGCGATGCCCTGCGGCTCGCCGAACGTATTCGGTCCCGGAGCGCCGATCTCGCCCGATACCTCACCATCCGTGCCGACGCGCATGACTCGGTGGTTCGCGCCGTCAACGATCAGTAGTGTCCCATCGTCTGTCGCCGCCATGCGGACTGAATTGTCCAGATAGCGGCCGCCGTGCTGCTCCAGTGCCCATCGACCGATCTCCGCGCCATCCGGTCCAAGCCGCACCAGCGTCGTCTCGTCAGCATCGCCGGGGTTGTCGCCCTTCGCCTGAAGCACGGCGAGGCTGCTGTCCGGGAGCGCGGCTAGCCCATCAACCTGCCAAATGCCGTCGAGTGTTGTCGCTCCTGTCTCCCAGTCGCCGGAGAACGTTCCCGGGTCGATCCGGATGGTCTGGTCCGGTATGTCCTTGTCGGAGTCTGGGACCGATCGTGCGACCGTGACGGCGACAGCGATGGAACTATCCGGAAGCGTGACGACGTGGCGCAGTCGCAGCGCGTCCGGCAATTCCCAGCGGCCGACCTCCGTGCCCGCTGCGTCGAGCGCAATGACGCCGTTGAAGACGGCTGGTGTGCTGCCGCTGGTCGGCCCGATGCCCGGCCCCAGGCCGGCGGCGAGGGAGATCGTGCCGTCGGCGGCGACGGCCAGGTCGACGAGCGGTGGAGGTTGGCCGACCGGCATGCCGGTGATCGGCGTCGTCCCAAGGACGTTGCCGTCCTGGTCGAGTGCGAGCAAACCGTCCTCGGTCCAGGCGTAGATCTGGCCATCCGGTCCGGTGGCGATCGTCCGCGTGAAGGCTCGAGCGCGCCAGCTCGTCCGTAGCTCGCCGTTCGCGCCGAAGATGGTGAGGTCCCCGTTGAGCAGCCCGCCGACGACGATCGACCCGTCCGGCAGGACGGCGACATCGGCCGGTATCGGCAGCGCGGCCGGACTGCCCCAACGAGCGACGAGCGCGTACGACCTGGCCGCGACCGCGGAGGCAGTCGAGGACGGGGCGTCGGGAGTTGCCTCGCCGGTTGGGAAGGGAGGCGTGGTCGCCGTCGCGGCGGCCGGCGGGCTTGCCTCGCCGGCCGGCACGGGTGTCCGCCTCGCGTCATCCGCCGCCCCGCAAGCCGCCAACAGCACGAGGCAGGCTGTCGCGGCAAGCGATCGTCGAAGCGCGGGCATGGTCGTCCCTCCGTCCTCGGATTATTTCTCCTGCGTGGTAGTTGGACCATACCACGCAGAAGATGTTCCAAGGATCGTCAGAGGTCGAGCACGCGCAGGTCATGGCTGGTCGCGTTGAAATTCTCGCCGCCGTCCGGGGTGACCATCACGACGTCCTCGACGCGGACGAACGAGCCGTCGTCCATGAAGACGCTCGGCTCGATCGTAAAGCACATGCCGGTGCGCAGGACGGTGTCGTCCCCCTTCAGCAGGAAGGGCGGCTCGTGGCCATCCTTGCCGATCGAATGGCCGAGGCGGTGGATGAACATCGGGCCATAGCCGGCCTCGCTGATGATGTCGCGGGCGACGGCGTCGAGCTGCGCCGCGGTGATCTGGCCGTCGCGCATTGCTTCGATCGCGGCCGACTGGGCGCGGATGACGAGGTCGTAGCCCCGCCGGTGCTCCTCGCCCGGCTCGCCGATGAAGACGGTCCGGCCGAAGTCGGAGCAGTAGCCGTCCTTGAGCATGCCGAAGTCGAAGGCCAGCGCCGTGCCGCGCTCGAGCGTCCGGCCGGTGAGGTGGTCGTGGATCGAGCCCTCCCGGGACTGGCCCCCGCCGCCGATGCGGATGCCGGTGTGGAACGAGACGAAGTCGCCGCCGTGCTCGGCGATGGCGCGGTCGATCAGCCAGGCGATGTCACGCTCGGACATGCCCAGCGCGATCTTCGGCAGGATCGCCGCGTAGACGTCGTCGGTCAGCCGCGCGTTGCGGCGCATGACCGCGCGTTCCTCCTCGTCCTTGATCATCCGCATCGGCGCGATGATCTCGGCGGCGTTGACCAGGGCGGCTCCCGGCGCGGCGCGCTGGAGGTCGATGACCGTCTTCGCCCAGGCACGCTCGCCGATGGCGACGTCGCCGGAATCACCACGGAGTTGGCCGGCGACCCGCAGCAGCACGCCGATGTAGTCGTCCGGCTCGCCGAGGACGTGGAGGTCGGCGACCCAGGGCTTGTCGCGCAGTTGGGCCTCCATCCGGTCGCTGCCCATGCGCGGCTCGACGACAACCGGGCCGGCCTCCAGCCCGAGGTACATGCCGGCCACCCAGTCGCCCGGGCGGTTGTCCTCGGTCGGGTTGGGGATGTCGCGCCTGATGCCGGTCAGGTACTCGAGCGCGCTGGACTCGGGCAGGTAGAGCAGGCCGATCCCGCGGCGACGCATCTCCTCGCGAACGGCCTCGATTCGCGACGCGTAATCTGGCATGCTGCCTCCATCTGCTGCATTTGACACGGCCCGGACGGCTGCCTATAGTACGTCAGGTTGTTCCAACTCGTACTTCATAGGCAGACGACAACCACGGGCGGCCCCGTGGATGCCGGGGCGACCGGTGCGCCGGGGTTCGGCGGCACTGGCCCGCGATCGATCGACCGACGACCCGGCCGCAGCGCCGGAGGGTGGAACCGAGAGCGCTCGAGAGGAGCAACCGCCACGATGCAGTCGAGCCCACGGCGATGGATGCTGGCCTTCTTCGCGGTCCTGGCGATGGTGGCTGTTGCTGGCTGTGGCCGGGTGAATCTCGAGGATCTCACCCCGGCTGCGGCGCGGACCGAGATCGCCGCGACCGCTACCGCGATCGCGAACGCGCCGACCGAGACGCCGATCCAGGCGCCGAGCGCGGTGGTCGAGGCGTTCGCTAATGCCGATATCGCCGGCGGCGGCGTACTCTACAACCCGTGGTGCTCGGGCTGCCACGACGGCGGGCGCGCCCAGCCGATCAAGGGCCAGGTGTTCGACCCGGCCGAGTGGATCCCCAAGCTGCGGGCCAACTCCGGCGCGGCCGAACCACACGCGCCGACCTACAGCGAGTTCGAGCTGAACGATAAGCAGCTCACCGACATCCTGGCCTTCATCGCCAGCGCCCAGTAGCCATCTGGCGACCCGGCGGCGTCCGGTACAATCGGGCGGGCGCTGGTTGACGCAGGCTGGGTGGGCAGGTCTCGATGGTCATCTTTCCGATCGTGGCGACGGTCCTCGCCTTTGGCTGCGCCGCGGCCGTCGCGCGAGACTATCTCGCGCGGCCGCGGCCGGCTGGGCTGGTCTGGTCGATCGCCTTCGCCATCTTCGGCGTCGCCGCCCTCTGCGAGGTGATCGGCGCGCTCTCCGGCTGGACGACGCTGTTGGCCCGCGTCTACTACGTCCTCGGCGCGACGCTCGTCGTCGGCTACCTGGCGGTCGGCGAGCTCTACCTACTGATGCGCCGCTCCTGGGCGGACAAGGCCGCCGGGGTGATGATCCTCCTCACCGCGCTGGCCGTCTCGCTGATCTCGAAGACGCCGATCGGGCCGGACGTGGCCGACGAGGGTTGGCGAGCGCTCGAGCCGGGGGCAGGGTTAACGGCGCTGACGATCGGGATCAACTCGACCGGGACGGCGATCCTGGCCGGCGGGCTGCTCTACTCGGTCGTCATGTTTCGGCGCAAGGGGATCATGCGCAATCGGATGATCGGCTGCCTGCTGATCGCGGTCGGCACGCTGGCGGTCGCCAGCGGCGGG
>DAOKZM010000202.1:0-6232 GCA_035325665.1 Thermomicrobiales bacterium
TGGCGGTCCTGCTGCTGATCGCCACCCTGCTCGCCGCCGCTGGCGACCATTTCGTCCAGCGCATGGAGCGGTGCGGCCGGACGCGGCCGCAGGCGGTCAGTATCCTGATCAGCATCGTCGCGGTTGTGATCGCCGTGTTGGGGCTTCTCGTGGTCCCGCCGCTGATCGTTCAGGGGCAGCGTTTTGCTGAAAGGTTGCCCGGTTATGTCAACTCTCTGAATCACCTACTGGACGGGTTCCCCGAGATTCAGCAGTGGTTACAGGAAAACGCCGACCAGGCCGCGGTAGAGCCGAGTGAGCTGTTTGGCGGCGTGCTGTCGATCGGCGCCGGTCTGGTCACCGGCATCGCCAACATCTTCATCGTCCTCGCATTGGCCGCCTACATCCTGCTGGACGGCCCGCGGATATTCGAGTGGGCGATCTCGCGCCTGTCTCCCCAGTTGCAGGCGCGGTCGTGGCGCGTGCGCACCGAGGTCACCCGCACCGTCGGCGGCTACGTGCGTGGCCAGTCGATCGTGTCGACGCTGTTCGGCCTGTTTGCGCTGGTGACGCTCAGCCTGGCCGGCGTGCCGGAGCCGCTGCTGCTGGCGGTCCTGGGCGCGATGCTGGACGCCATCCCGCAGGTCGGCGCGACGCTGGCGACGATCCCGGCCGTCCTGCTGGCCCTGACCGTCTCGCCGCTGACGGCGATCGTCGTCCTGGCGCTCTTCGTCGCCTATCAGGGGGTCGAGAACTACCTCGTCGTGCCGCGCGTCTTCGGGGCAACGCTGCAGATTCCGGCGATCGCGATCCTGCTCGCCGTCCTGATCGGCGCGCGACTGCTCGGCGTCGTCGGCGCGCTGCTGGCGCTGCCGATCGCCGCGGCGATCCCGGCCGTCGTCCGCGCCTGGCCGATCCCGTCGCCGGAGAGCATGGCCGACGAGCCGCTCGGGTAGTGTCGCTCCCAAGTTTCGCGACGACCCCGACTTCCGCATCCTCACCATCGCGCCCCGCGATCCTCCACCTCAGGTTGCCTGACCAGCGCTCCGGGTCCCGCGCCGCCGCATTACGATATGCGGGGTGAGTGGGAACGCGGTCGTTGGGGGCGGGGGCGGGTGCTGGTGGCGGTCGAGAGCGGGCGCGAATGACGCGGGGGCGGCGCAAGGTCGTTATCGTCGGGCTGCTGGCGATGATGCTCGTGATCCACAACGCCCACCGCACCGGCGTCGTGACGGTGTTCGACGACCTGCGGCTGCGCTTCGACACCGACTATGCCGGGGTCGGCACGCTCTTCTCCGCCTACGTCTTCGGCTACGGGCTGGCGCAACTGGCGATCGGGCTGTCCGGCAGCCGCTTCAACGCCCGGCACATGCTTCTCGCCGGGCTGACCCTCAGCGTGCTGTTCTCGGCGCTCTTCGCCGGGACGACGTCGCAGGGCACCGCGCTCGTCGCTCGGTTCCTGCTCGGCGCGACCGGGGCGCTGCTGTACACCCCTGCGATGAACCTCGGCATCGTGCTCTTCGACCGCGCCGAGCGTGGCAAGGTGCTCGGTGTGCTGCAGGCCGGGGCAGGGGTCGGCAGCAGCGGCGCGATGATCGCCGTCCCGGCGCTGGTCGGAGTCGTCGGGCTCACCGGCGCGTTCCTCTCCCTCTCGATCCTGACCGCGATGGCGCTGGTGGCGGCGTTCGTGCTCGTGCCGCGCGACACGCCGGCGCCGGCGGCGCGGGCCGAGATCGCCCCGGTGAATCTGTCGCGGCGGCCGGACTTCTGGCAGCTCATCGCCATCAGCTTCGTCGGGATGCTGGCGATCTACGGGCTGCTGACCTGGCTGCCGACCTACCTCACCGACCAGTTCGGCTACTCCGAGGTGCGCGCCGGCACGGTCGCCTCGCTGGCCAACCTGGCGCTGCTGATCGCCGCGCCGCTCGTCGGGGCGGCGGCCGACCTGCCGCACGGCCGCAACGGCGTTGTCGTCGGAGGCTCGGCGCTGGCGGCGGTCTCCTTCGGGCTGATGGTCGCCGGCCAGTCGATCGCGATCGTCCTCGTCGCGACCGTCCTGACCGGCCTCAGCCTGGCCGCGACGACCGCGCCGCTGATGCTGCTGGCCGGCGAGCGCTTCGGCGCCGCGCACACCGCCCGCGTCGTCGGGCTCGTCGCCGCGGCCGCGCAGCTCGGCGCGACGCTGGCCGGCTCGATCTTCGGCCTGGTGCTGACCCACGGCGGGGGCTTTCGGGAGGTCTGGGCCGCCTGCGCGGCCTTCGCGCTCCTGCGCCTCGTGTTGCTGCTCGACCTCCTGCGCCGCGACCGGCGGCGCGGGGCAGCGGCCGAGGGGCAGCCCGAGGTTGCCTGACCGGCCTTGCTCATTGCGGCACAACCAGCGATTGCGGGTGAGTGCCGAGCGAGCACCCGAAGCATCGCCTACTTCTCTGGCTCACTGACGAGCACGGTCGTGTAGGCGATCAGCGTGCCGTCCAGTGACCATTGGGGGTCGCTGTCTAACCCGATCGTGTCGGTGAGCTGTCGCACATCGCTCCCATCGGCGTTCATGACGAAGACATCGGTGTCCTTCTCCGGATGACCATAGATGAAGGCGATTCGCGACCCGTCCGGCGACCAACGCGGCTCCGTAACGTATTCCGCGCTCGCGAAGAGCAGCCGCTCGTTCGTTCCGTCGGGGGCGACGGCGACGAGCTGGTGGTTGTCGAGATCGTCCCGAACGAACAGCAGCTCGTCGCCCGCAGGTGCCCACATGTGGGCGTGCTCGACGACCGGACTGTTGGTGAGATTGTGGAGGTCGCTCCCGTCGGGACGCATCACCCAGACATCACCATCCTGCGCATCGTTCGAGAAGGCGATGAGCGTGCCGTCTGGCGACCAGCCCGGCTCGTACTTCCGGCCGTCGCCCGCCTCCAGCCGTCGCATGTCACTCCCGTCGACGTTCATGACGTAGATATCGTTCGCGCCGGAGAGCTTGGAGACGGTGAAGGCGATCTGGCTGCCGTCGGGCGACCAGACCGGCCCGCCGCTCCCTATCGACTGGGTCGCGGTCGGTGGGTTGCTGGCGTCGGTCAGCTGTGTTGAGCCGGAGCCGTCAGCCGCGACGAGATAGATTTGTGGATAGTCATCCGCGTGGCCGTGACTGGAGCCCACGGCGATGTACCGCCCATCGGGCGACCACGCGACTGACTCGCCGGCGCTGTCCGCGATCCGGTGGGCGTCGGTGCCGTCCGGGTTCATCACGTAGACCCCGCCGCCGTCCCGCGAGCTGACGAAGGCGATCGAGCCGCCATCCGGAGACCCGCAGTGCCGCCATCTGGTGTCTGACCATCCGTCAAAGCGCGCGAACCGGAGCCGTCCGCGTTCACGACGACGATCTGCGACGTCCATTGCACCATGACGACATCGTCGGTCAGGCCAGCAGTCGCGACTGACGGCGACGCGTTGGCGATCGTCGATGTCGCGTCCACGGCAGCGGCGGGAGTCGTCGGAGCCAGCACGACGGTCGGTGTCGCGGTGCTGGCCGGCTGGTTCGTTGGGGTTGGCTGCGGGAGCATGGCGGCCGGCGATCCCGCGTTGCCGGTCGTTCCCGAGTCACCCCCGCAGGCGGGTAGCAGGGACGCGAGGAGTGCGAGCATGATGGCGAGGAGCGTGCGCCGGGTCAGCATGGCGGCTTCCTCTCGGTGGCTACGACGCTGGCGTGTATGAACGTGAGACGTTGCGCGGGCCTGGATGGTTTCACGGCAGCGAAAGGTGATCGCCAGCGCCGTCACGTCGATTGCCGAGCTCCACGTCCCGTCTGATCGCCTACCCCCGCGCCACCTCCGCCAAGTAGTGGGCGCGGTTGAGTGGGTTGGGGCCGATCCGCGGGCGCACCGGGGCGGGGTCGGGAACGGGCTGGTAGCCGGCGAAGTGCGACGACCAGCCGCCCTCGCCGCGCGTCAGGCCGGGGATCTGCTGCTCGATGCCGCGCAGCTCGGCGGTTGGGATCGCGCAGGTCAGCCGGCAGGTCGCGCCGTCCACCCTGGTCTCCTCGATCGTCGCCCGCGCCTGGATCAGCGCCCCGCACACCGTGCCGTAGGTGTCCTCGGGGCTCTCCAGCTCCAGCGTCTCGATCGGCTCGCAGACGACCGTCCCGGCCTGCCGCACGGCCTCCATCAGCACCAGCGGGACCAGCTTGCGGAAGTCCCCGGCTGTGCTGACGACCGAGTTGAAGCCCGCCTGGAAGAGCGTCACGACGCAGTCGATCACCTCCCAGCCGGACAGCCCCTGCTGGAGCGTCTCGTAGACCGTCTCCTCGGTCGCGCGGTAGAAGGCCAGCGGCAGCGACCCGAGCTGGCGTTCGTAGCGGATGCCGCTGCCCGGCGCGGCCGGCTCGACGCGGAAGCCGAGCGTCGCATAGAACGGGTTGTCGTTCTCGAAGATCACCTCCAGCGCCTCGCCGGTACCGGCCAGCCGCTCGACGCAGATCGTCCGGCTAGGCCCGAACCAGACGCCGAGGCTGTAGTCGCGCGCGAGCGTGTCGGTGAGGACCTCCTTCTGCACCTCGCCGTAGAGCCGGACCGAGATTTCGCCCGCCTCGTTGCGCTGGCGCAGCGAGATGAGCGGGTCCTGCTCGGCCAGTTGCTCCAGCGCCTCGCGCAGCCGGGTGATCTGGCTGCGGTCGAGCGGGCGGACGATGCTCTCCAGCGCGGGCGGCGGGAAGGCTGGCGGCATGTCCCGCGCCGCGTCGCAGCCGGCGCCGATCCGATCGCCGATCCGCGCCTCGCGCAGCCCGTGGAGCGCGGCGATCTCGCCGGCCACGATCTCGGCGGTCTGGACCGCCGCGCCGCCCACGAACCTGTCGATCGCCGTGATCCGTTCGTCGATCGTCTCCGGCTCGCCCCAGCCGTTCTGGCGTTGTAGCGCCACATGCTGGCGGACGGCGAGCCGGCCGTCGAACAGCCGGACGTAGACGATCTTCTCGCCGCCCGGCCGCCGCGCGATCTTGAACACGGAGCCGCTGGGCGACGCGTCGGCATCTCCAGCGGCCGGCGGCAGCCACGCCTCGACCCCCTCCAGCAGCGCCGCGACCCCGACGCCGGTCATCGCCGAGCCGAAGAGGACCGGCGCGATCTCCCGCTCCGCGACCTGCCGCCGCATCTCGGCGTCGAGGAACTCTCCCGACAGCTCGCCGCCGGTGCGCTCGTACTCCTCGATGACTCGCTCGCTGGTCTCGGCCAGCAGGTCGGTGAGCGCGTCTCGCCAGGCGGGGTCGTCGCGGTCGACCGGCTCGACTGACGCTGCGCGGTCACCCAGTCCAATTGGGGTGTTCAGCGCGACGACGCGCAAGCCGAGCTTCTGCCGGATGTCGTCCAGCAGCGGCTCGCCGCGCGCGCCGAGGCGGTCGATCTTGTTGACGAAGATGATGAGCGGCAGGCCGGCCGCGCGGATCGCCCGCGCCAGCCGCCGCGTCTGCGGCTGCACCCCCTCGACCGCCGAGACGACGAGGACGACGGCGTCGAGCACATTCAGCGCGCGCGCCACCTCGGCGATGAAGTCACCGTGGCCGGGGGTGTCGATCAGGTTGACGGTGAGGTCGCCGAGGCGGAACGAGGCGACGGCCGACCAGATGGTGATGCCGCGAGCGCGCTCCAGCTCGCGCGAGTCGGTCTGCGTCGTGCCCTTGTCGACGCTGCCGGGCGCCGCGATGACGCCGGTCTCGTAGAGGATGCGCTCGGTGAGGGTGGTCTTACCGGCGTCGACATGTGCTAGGATCCCGAGGTTGAGATTCGCCATGCACGATACCTTCGTCGAAGAAGCAGGTGGACGGCTGGTTCTTCAACTGGCGCCGCATGGGATGCTCCTTCCGGGCTGGGATCGGGCAACGGCGACGGGCGCGGCAATTGCGCGCGCCCGCATCGTAGCAACTCGCGTGGGCTCCCGCTACCGACTTATTGGGCAACTACCGGCCTGTTCTAATGGTCAGGCTAGCGGTTGCTTCGTCAGCACGGCTGCCGAAGAGATCCGCGTGGCTGGCGTCGTGGCGAAGCGCGGGACACTATGGCGATGGTGTTCCTGCGCTGAGGACCTCGACTGGACCAACGGCGTACCAGGCCTTCTCGGTTGCGAGGCAGGCATCACTCTGCGATTCAGTCGGTCCCTCGCCCCCCGCCATACTAATGACGTCATCCACGTGCGCTACCACGCGTCCGGTCTCGTCGCGCAACTGCACCACGCCATCGTTGACGCTCCAGCCATACCCGTACGGCCAGGC
>DAOKZM010000203.1:0-1907 GCA_035325665.1 Thermomicrobiales bacterium
GGTCTGCACCGCGTTCAACGCGGACTTCGACGGCGACCAGATGGCCGTTCACGTCCCGCTGTCGCGCGCCGCCCAGCGTGAGGCGCGCGAGCGGATGCTCTCGACGGCGAACCTGCTCGACCCGTCCGACGGCGACCCGGTCATCGCGCCGACCCTCGAGATCGTGCTCGGCTGCTACTACATGACCTCGCCGCGCGATGGCGTCCTCGGTGAGGGCAAGGTGTTCTCCAGCGCGAACGAGGTTGCGATCGCCTATCAGTCGGGGATCGTCGACCTGCAGGCGCGCATCAGCGTCTTCGACCCGAAGCGCGGCGCGCGGGCGCTCGACCCGGCGTCGGCCAACGGTCACGCTGCCAGCGGCCTGGTCGAGACGACCGTCGGCCGCGTTCTGTTCAACCAGGAGCTTCCGGCCGATTTCCCGTATCGCAACGAGACGATGGACCGCAAGGAGCTGCGCCGGCTCGTCCACGACTGCTACCAGCAGTACGACGCTGCCGCGACGGCCGAGGTGGCCGACCGGATCAAGCAGATCGGGTTCAGCTACTCGACCAAGGGCGGTCTGACGATCGGCCTGCACGACATCGCGATTCCGCCCTCCAAGCCGGAGATCATCGGCGAGGCGGACGTCGAGGTCCAGAAGGTCGAGCGCCAGTACCGCCGCGGTCTCATCACCGACCGCGAGCGGCATGCGCAGGTCGTCCGCATCTGGAACGATACCCGTGACGAGCTGGCCGCGGCGGTCGAGCAGAACCTCGGAGCCGATAACTCGCTGTTCATGATGAGCCACTCGGGGGCGAAGGGTAACATCAACCAGATTACCCAGATGGCCGGCATGCGCGGCCTCATGCTCGACCCGAACGGCAATATCATCGACCTGCCGATCAAGTCGAACTTCCGCGAAGGACTCTCGGTCCTCGAGTACTTCATCTCGACGCACGGCGCCCGCAAGGGACTAGCCGACACGGCACTCCGGACGGCGGACTCGGGCTATCTCACCCGCCGGCTGGTTGACGTGGCGCAGGACGTCATCATCACGCTCGACGACTGCGGCACCGAGCAGGGCATGGTCGTCAACGTCGACGAGATCGACGACGAGCCGCTCCGCGCCCGCGTCATCGGCCGCGCGGCAGCGCTGCCGATCGTCAGCGACGATGGCGAGCTGCTGATCGACCGCAACGAGGGGATCAACGAGAACAACCTCGAACAGGTCCTCGCAGCCGGCGTGAAGACGTTCCGCATCCGCACCGCGATGGACTGCGAGGCGGTCCATGGCGTCTGCGCGATGTGCTACGGTCGCGACCTGGCCAGCGGCCACCTCGTCGCCAGCGGCGAGGCGGTCGGGATCATCGCCGCCCAGTCGATCGGCGAGCCCGGCACCCAGCTGACGATGCGGACGTTCCACACCGGCGGTGTCTCGCACGCCGAGGACATCACGACCGGTCTCCCCCGCGTCGAGGAGCTCTTCGAGGCGCGCGAGCCGAAGGGCAAGGCGATCCTGTCCGAGATCGAGGGCACGGTCGAGATCGTGACCGAGGAGGACGGGCGCAAGATCATCGTCAGCCGCGAGGACATCGTCGTCGAGCGGTATCCGCTCGCGGCGGCGCATTCGGTCGGCGTCAAGGATGGCGAAACCGTCAGCCGCGGTCAGATCCTCGCGACGTCGAGCAACGGCGTCGAGCCGATCGTCGCCACGATGGACGGCAGCGTCCTCCTCGACGAGGGCGAGATCGTCATCCGCAGCGAGGACCGCGAGAGCAAGGAGTACTCGGTCGCCCACACGGCGCACATCCGCGTCCAGGACGGCGACCCGGTCAACCCCGGCGACCAGCTCACCGACGGCAGCCTCGACCCGCAGGAGGTGCTCTCGGCCCGCGGCCGCGAGGCTGTCCAGCGGCTGCTGGTGGACG
>DAOKZM010000203.1:1917-6206 GCA_035325665.1 Thermomicrobiales bacterium
CGAGGTCCAGGCGGTCTACCGGTCGCAGGGCGTCGTGACGAACGACAAGCACATCGAAGTCATCGTCCGGCAGATGCTCCGCAAGGTCAGCATCGACGATCCGGGCGACACCGACTGGCTGCAGGGCGAGCTGGTAGACCGCTTCGAGCTGAACCGGATGAACGCCGAGATGCTCGCGCAGGGCGGCGAACCTGCCACTGCGCAGGAGGTGTTGCTCGGCATTACCAAGGCGTCGCTGGCGACGGACTCGTTCCTGTCGGCAGCGTCGTTCCAGGAGACGACCCGCGTGCTGACCGAGGCGGCGATCAACGGCAAGATCGATCACCTCCGCGGTCTCAAGGAGAACGTCATCATCGGCAAGCTCATCCCGGCCGGCACCGGCTTCCACACCAACCTGGCTGCCGCCGCGCTGGCGGAGGGAGACGGACGGGCGCCGTCCGAGCTTGGCGGCCCCGCCGAATACGAGCCGGCGTCGATCGAGGACGTCGAGGAGATGGTCTCGGCGGCCCGGACCGCGACGGCGCTGGCCGATGCCGACGCAGACATCGACGCGACCGGCGAGGACGAAGCCGTCGATGGGGTCGATGCCGGAGAGTTGGCCACGACCGACCTGTTCGCCGAAGAAGAGAGCGACCAGGCTGGCCTCGACGCCATTGATCCGGAGAGCGACACCGAGGAAGAGTAGACAGTCGCATCCGGCCGGGCCGCGATCGCGGTCCGGCCGGGACGACGAGCCGGTTTGACAGAAGGTTTCGTCCTTTAGTACACTGTCACATTGTGGCCGGAAACCGGCCATGGGATTTGAGGCGTTAGCAACCTCGAAGCGCGGCCTCGACCTCGGCAGTGATTCGGATGTAATCGGGACACTGCTCGTAGCGGGCAGGCAGCCACCTTCGGGAGGGAACCAGAGAACGTGCCGACGATCAATCAGTTGGTCCGAAAAGGGCGCAAGAGCGTCACCAAGAAGACCAAGGCGCCCGCCCTGCGTTACACGAATAACGCACTGGGCAGGTATGCTGGCCGGCTTCGCCGGGGGAAGGGTTCGCCGCAGAAGCGCGGCGTCTGCACCCAGGTTCGAACGATGACGCCGAAGAAGCCCAACTCCGCGCTTCGCAAGATCGCCCGTGTGCGGTTGTCCAATGGTATGGAAGTCACCGCATACATCCCTGGCGAGGGCCACAACCTCCAGGAGCACTCTGTCGTGCTGATTCGGGGTGGCCGCGTCAAGGATCTTCCGGGTGTGCGCTACCACGTCGTGCGTGGCGCGCTCGACGCGCGTGGGGTCGATAGCCGCAGGCAGGGGCGGTCGAAGTACGGGACCAAAAAACCAAAGAGCTAGGGCATGCCGTCCGGGGGCCGTCCCCGGATACCCATGGTCACTCTTTGCGAAGATCGTACGGGACGAAAAGCGGCCTCACGGTTTCATCGTGTCGACCGCTTTTCTGTGTGAATGCGGGCCATCGGCTGGCCCGCGGTCTGGGACGAGCAGGGCGTGCTCTGTTCGGAGAGGTACAGCAAGCCGCGGGAGCGGCGGGAGGGCAACGAAGTGCCACGACGCGCGAGAGTGCAACGCCGGGAGCTGATGCCGGACCCGAAGTACGGGAGCGAGCTCGTCACCCGCTTCACTAACAAGGTGATGGAGCGCGGGAAGAAGGGCGTCGCCGAGCGGATCGTTTACGACGCCTTCGACATCATTGAGTCCCGGACAGGCCGGCCGCCGCTGGAGGTCTTCCAGCAGGCGCTGCACAACGCGACGCCGGTGATCGAGGTGAAGCCCCGCCGCGTCGGTGGCGCGACCTACCAGGTGCCGGTCCAGATCGAAGGCGCCCGCCGCCAGTCGCTGGCCATTCGCTGGATGCTCCAGTCGGCTCGGTCGCGCAACGGCCGGACGATGTCCGAGAAGCTCGCCGCCGAGCTGCTGGACGCCTTTAACAACACCGGCGCGACGATCAAGCGCCGGGAAGACACGCACCGGATGGCGGAGGCCAACAAGGCGTTCGCGCACTACCGCTGGTAATCCCGGCCGCCGGGGATCGTTCGAGCACTATTGCACCAATCCGGCGCAGCGCGGCGCTGGTCAGGGAGACGAAGACGCGACGATGAGCAGTACCAACACCGTAACCAAGGGCGCCGGCGCTGGCGTAACTGGCCTGGATCGGGTCAGGAACATCGGCATCATCGCTCATATCGACGCCGGCAAGACGACGACGACCGAGCGCATCCTGTTCTTCACCGGCCGCGTCCATCGCCCCGGTGAGACGCACGAGGGCTCGGCGACCATGGACTGGATGGTCCAGGAGCGCGAGCGCGGCATCACGATCACCTCGGCCGCGACGACCTGCTTCTGGCGCGAGCATCGCATCAACATCATCGACACGCCCGGTCACGTCGACTTCACCGCCGAGGTTGAGCGGTCGCTGCGCGTCCTCGACGGCGGTGTCGTCGTCTTCGATGCTGTCGCGGGCGTCGAGCCGCAGTCGGAGACGGTGTGGCGGCAGGCGGACAAATATAATGTGCCGCGCATCTGCTTCATCAACAAGATGGATCGCACCGGCGCGAACTACTGGCGCACGATCGACATGATCAAGGACCGGCTGAAGGCGCGCCCGGCGGTCATTCAGCTTCCGATCGGCAGCGAGTCGAACTACCAGGGCCTGATCGACCTGCTGCGGATGCGCGCATACTACTACCGCGACGACCTGGGCCAGAACATCGAGGAGACCGATGTCCCGGCTGCCTTGCTGGCCGAGGCGGAATCGCGTCGCAACGAGTTGCTCGAGATCATCGCCGAGTCCGACGAGGACCTGATGATGCGCTACCTCGAGGAAGAGGAGATCAGTCTCGACGAGTGGGTCGCCGCGCTGCGGCAGGCGACGATCCGGTCCGAGTTGGTCCCGATCCTCAATGGGACGGCGCTGAAGAACAAGGGCATCCAGCGGATGCTCGACGCCATCGTCGACTACCTGCCGTCGCCGCTCGACATCCCGCCGGTCGATGGGATCAACCCGCGCACCGGCGAGGAGGAGACGCGTGAGACCAACCCGAACGCGCCGCTGTCGGCGCTGGCCTTCAAGGTTGCCGCTGATCCGCACGTCGGGCGCCTGACGTTCATCCGCGTCTACTCCGGCACGATGCAGTCCGGCTCCTACGCCTACAACTCGACCAAAGGCGAGCGCGAGCGCGTCGGCCGGCTGCTGCAGATGCACGCCAATCACCGCGAAGAGATCGACTCCGTCAGCGCGGGCGACATCTGCGCCATCATCGGTCTGAAGAACACCTTCACCGGTGACACGCTGTGTGACCAGGACAAGCCGATCATCCTCGAGGCGATCAACTTCCCCGAGCCGGTCATCGAGGTCGCGATCGAGCCAAAGACGCGTGCCGACCAGGACAAGATGGGCATGGCGCTGGCCCGCTTGGCCGAGGAAGATCCGACGTTCCGCCTGCGCACCGACGAGGAGACCGGCCAGACCATCATCATGGGCATGGGCGAGCTTCACCTCGAGGTGATCGTCGACCGGCTGCTGCGCGAGTTCAAGGTCGCCGGCAATGTCGGCAAGCCGCAGGTCGCTTACCGCGAGACCATCACCAAGCCGGCCCGCGTCGAGGGTCGCTTCGTGCGCCAGACCGGCGGCCGGGGGCCGTTCCGCCCCCGCTTGGTGGGGCTCCAGGCGCCCGCGGCGTGGGCGGCGTCGTGCCGCGTGAGTACATCCCGGCGGTCGCGGCGGGCGTCAAGGAGGCGATGGAGACCGGCGGCGACGCAGGCTATCCGATCGTCGATATGAAGGTCGCGCTGGTCGACGGCTCCTTCCACGCCGTCGACTCCTCCGAGATGGCGTTCAAGATCGCAGGCTCGATGGCACTCAAGGACGGTGTCCGGCGTGCCGGCCCGGTCGTGCTCGAGCCGATCATGAAGGTCGAGGTCACGACGCCGGAGGAGTTCATGGGCGACGTCATCGGCAACCTCAACGCGCGGCGTGGCCGCGTCGAGGGTATGGAGATGCACAGTGGCTCGCAGGTCGTCCGAGCCTTCGTGCCGCTGGCCAACATGTTCGGGTACACGACCGAACTGCGGTCGATGACCCAGGGTCGGGCGACCTCCTCAATGGAGTTCGACCACTATGAGCCACTGCCGGAATCGCTGGCGAAGGAGCTCATCGCGAAGAACCAGCGCGCGTAAGCCGAGGATTGGACGATACGGCCCCGTGAACGGTTCGCGGGAGCTGGAGTAGGACCGGGAGGAACGAGGGTAGCGTGGCGAAGCAGAAGTTTGAGCGGACCAAGCCGCA
>DAOKZM010000204.1:0-6198 GCA_035325665.1 Thermomicrobiales bacterium
CGGTGATTACGTTCTCCTCGCCGACCACCTCGGCCAGCGCCTCGTGCACGATCGCCGTCACGCCAGGGTCGTTGACCGTCGCCTTGCCGCCGGTCCGATACTCGACCGTCGCCGACCCGCGCATCGTCTCGGCGATCCCCTCGATCAACTTCGGCACCCGCTGGGCCATGTAGTCGCCGACCGCCGGGTCGAACCAGCGCACCGTGCCCCGCATCGTGGCCGAGTCAGCGATGATGTTGCCGGCCGTCGTGCCGGCGTGCAGCGTGCCAACTGTGACGACCGCCGGCTTCTGCGGGTCAACCTCCCGCGCGACGATCGTCTGCAGCGTCGTGACCACCTCGGCGGCGATCAGCAGCGCATCCACGGTGTTGTGCGGCGTCGCGCCGTGGCCGCCGCGTCCCTGAATCGTCGCCGAGAAGCCGTGGACGCCGGACATCGCCGGCCCCGGGATCGCCACCGCCTTGCCGACCGAGTAGCTGCTCATCAGGTGCAGGCCGATCGCCGCGTCGACCTGCGGGTCCTCAAGCACGCCGTCGGCGATCATCGCCCGCGCCCCGCCGCGTCCCTCCTCGGCCGGCTGGAAGCAGAAGACGATCGTGCCAGGGATCTCATCGCGCCGCGCCCAGAGGATGCGAGCAGCGCTCATCAGGATCGCGGTGTGTCCGTCGTGTCCGCAGGCGTGCATCACTCCCGGCACCGTCGAGCGGTACTCGACCTCGTTCTGCTCCTCGATCGGCAGCGCGTCCATGTCGGCCCGCAGCAGTAACGTCTTGCCCGGCCGACCACCGCGCAGCACCGCCTTGACGCCGGTCACCCCGATCCCGGTGCGCACGTCCTCGAAGCCGATCGCCCGCAGCCGCTCGGCGACGATGCCGCTGGTGCGCACCTCCTCCAGCCCCATCTCGGGGTGGCGGTGGAAGTCACGTCGCGTCTCGATCAGCTCGGGTAGCCATTCGTCGATCTCGTCTCGCAGGCTCGTCATCATAGCCATACCGGCCTTTCCCTCCCACCGTCTGATGGTCGATCTTCCCTATCCCGGCGCAGTGTAGCATCGCCCCGCGGTCGCGAGGTCGTCGTCCTGCCGCCCGACCGGCCGTGCCGCGCGGAGGTATCATCGGTGCCAGCCAGACCGCGATCTCGCGCCGGCGAGTGCGGCCAGTTGACAGGGAGTATGCGTATGACCGGATGGGACGACGTCGTCGAGCTGACGAAGAGGCTAGTCGCCGCGAAGAGCTTCACTTCGGTCGGCGAGCAGGAGGCGATCGCCGTCGCCCGGCAGGCGATGGAGGCCCTCGGCTACGCCGACGTGCAGGTCGACGAGGTCGGCAACCTGACCGGACGGTTGCCCGGCAGCGGCGCCGGTTGCATCGTCTTCGACGGCCACATCGACACCGTCGGCGTCGGCGACCCGTCCACCTGGACGAGCGACCCGTTCGTCGCCACCGAGCGCGACGGCCGGCTCTATGGTCGCGGCACGTCGGACATGAAGGGGTCGATCGCCGCGATGCTCGTCGGCATCGCCCGACTCAACCACGATCCGGCACCCTGCGACATCGTCGTCTCGGTCAGCATCGCTGAGGAGGCGGTCGAGGGGTACGCGCTCGGCAAGGTCCTCGACCGCTACCCGGCCCGCGCCGTCGTCATCGGCGAGTCCACCAGTCTGCACCTCGCCACCGGCCAGCGCGGCCGCGCCGAGATCGTCCTCGAGACGTTCGGCATCCCGGCCCACTCGTCCACCCCGCACCTCGGCCGCAACCCGATCCGCGCGATGGGCACCCTCGGCAACGTCATCGCCAACCTGCCAGTGCCGACCGACGACTTCCTCGGCCCGGGCACGATCGAGATCACCGACATTATGTCGTTCCCCTACCCCGGTCTCTCGATGATCCCCGAGCGCTGCATGGCGACGTTCGACCGCCGGCTGCTCCTCGGCGAAACCGAGGCCGACGTGCTATCCGAGCTGCAAGGCATCGTCGATACCTACACCCAGAACGACCCGACGCTGCACGCCAAGGTCTCCTTCGGCGCCGACCGTTTCCAGACCTGGACCGGCTACCAGCTCGAAGCGGTCAACTTCGCTCCGGCCTGGCGCACGCCCGACGACCACCCCGTCGTCCAGGCGGCGATGAACGCGCTGGTCAGCGCCGGCCTGATGCCGATGCACACCCACTACGCGTTCTGCACCAACGGCAGCGAGTCGGCCGGCCGCCGCAATATCCCGACGATCGGCTTCGGCCCCGGCGACGAGGCCGAGGCGCATCGCATCGACGAGAGTGTCGAGATCGCCCACCTCACCGCCGCCGCCACCGGCTACGAGTACCTCGCCCGCGAGCTGATCCGGCTGTGACCTCTCGCCCGCCGACGACCGACCCGCAGGACGAACCGTTCGACGTCCTCGACGACCAGGGACGCCCGAGCGGTCTGACAAAGCCCCGCCGCCTCGTCCACCGCGACGGCGACTGGCACGGCGCGCTCCACATCTGGCTCGGCGCCGTCGCGCTCGGCGTCCCTGCCGTCCTCTACCAGCGCCGCTCGCTGGCGAAGGACACCTGGCCCGGCGCGCTCGACGTCGCCATCGGCGGTCACATCCGCTCCGGCGAGTCGCTGGCCGAGACGATCCGCGAGGCGGAGGAGGAGATCGGCCTCGCGCTCGATCTGGCAGACCTCACCCGCATCGGCCGGCGTTTCGCCGCGGGGAGCGGCGACGGGGTCATCGACCGTGAGGTCCAGGAGGTCTTCGCCATCCGCTCCGACCTTCCGCTCGGCGACTACCGGCTGCATCCCGACGAGGTCGCCTCGCTCGTCGCCATCGACATCGCGGACGCCCTGCGCCTGTTCTCCGGCGAGGCGGAGTCCATTCCCGCCTGGGAACATCCTCGCGACGCCGCGGAGGGCCACCCCGTCACCCTCCGCCGCCTCGACTTCGCCGGCCGCGACCGCCGCTATCCGCTCGCCGCGCTGACCGCGCTACACTCGGTGATCACCGGGGAGACGCCGGAACCGTTCGAGTTGCGGGCGATCGAGGGGTAACGGCACGCTACGGCGTGCTGGCCACGAGCTCCTCAACGCGCGCAACGAGCCAGGTGGAGTCCTCGGGTGGGAACGCTGCGATCGCCTCGGGATACTGACTCTCTGGGCGCGCCACACCCCCGTCGGGTAGGGTGAACCGCCAGGGATGGCCATAGCTAGTGACCATGTACCCCCGTTCCGGATCGAAGCCCTGAAGGGACTTGGTGAAGAAGAGGTACCGCTGACCAATTCTCAGCGGGATGGCGCCGAACTGCGCCTTCATCGTCGCGATCTCATCGTCGGTCGTCGGTGCCGGTGCCGGCTGATCCCCAGTGGCGCTCTGCCCTTCCATTTGGACCGTACGTACGGTGGACGGTCCTCGGCCCTTCAGGTAGGACTCGATAGCCACCTCGTAAGTCTGCCCAAGATGGAACAACAGAGGATCGGACTGGCTGATGTCATTCACGTCGCGGGCGAGATTGATGATCTCACCCGCGACGTGACGGTGCCGATGAAGATATACGAGGAGACGCCGACGAGCTGTTCTAGACCGCTCATGATCACCGGGTCGTCGAGCGACCCCGCGGTGGCGATCGGGGTCGGCGTCAGCGCGACGGTCGGTGTCGTTCCGAGCGATTCGGCGCCAGAGCCTGCGACGAGACGTTCGACGGTTCGGATGAGATCGGCCGACAGCATGGCCGGGACGACGGCATGGGCCTCAGGCCAGAACGTGTCGGGCTGGGCCTGGCCGTCCACCGGGAGAGTAAAGCGCCAGGGATGGCCGGCGGCTGTCGCGACGAGGTTGCTCGACGGGTCAAACCCCTCGACCGGCCGGGTAAAGAACAGATAGCGCTGCCCAATCCGCAGCGGCGTGTACTCGGTGAACTAGGCCCGCGCCTGCGCGGCCATCGACGGTGACAGCTCGGCTGGCACGTTGCCGTCTTCGACGGAGAGGACTCCTTCAAGCTGGACGACATGAAGCATTTCGGGGCCACGCTCGGTGAGATACCGCTCGACCTCGACATCATAGGTCTGGCCGAGATGGAAAATGTGACTATCCGGCCTGCTGTGATCTTGAACGTCCCGAGCCATGTTCACGATTCCACCGAGCGCCACAACCGTGCCGATGTAGATCTGCGGTGAGCTGCGCACCAGCCCATCCAGCGACGGAACAATCAGCGGATCCGTTCGCACCCGGGCCACGCTGGAGGGTGTCGAGTCGCCGCACCCGGAGAGGACCAACGTCAGGATGACCGCCACGATGCCCAGCAACCGTGCCATCACGATCTCCTATCCGATGACATTGCGGACGAGTGAACGAGCTTCGAGGCCGTCGGCTACGGCACGCCGTACTTGGCATTGATCGCGTTCACATCATCCTGCCAGGGGCTGAAGATGACTTCGCGATTCCGGCCGGTTCGCATCAGCGCGTCGGCGACATCGGAGTGATCGATGCCCAGGCAATGCCCCATCTCATGCCCCGCGGTGCTGCGCTTTTGGAGGTCGGGCCGGCTTCCCGAGTTGGAGAACGCGGTGTTCCCGAAGAGGTAGCAGCGAGTGATCTCGTTCGTCTGCTAGTTCCAGTACCACGATTGCGGCCACTCCATGTAGCCAGCGGCACCGTCGCCCGAGTTGTAGTAGGTATTGAGCACGACCGCTCCGGTCGACGGGTAGTAGTGCCAGCGTGGCTTCGTGTTACGCGTGTTCCAGTCATCGCGGGCTTGCTCGAAGGCGGTCTTCCACAACGAGGTGCCTTGCAGATTGCTGCCCCAGCGATACGTCACCGGGACAGTTCCATCAAGTTGGGTTGACCACCACCAAGGAAAGTTCACGAACGCCACCGTCGACTGTGCAATGACCAGGAGACAAGCGGTGGCGATGCCAATAACAATGCGCCGCTTGCACGAACACGACATGGAAACCTCCCATCATTCGCATCTTCCCGCCTCATTTGGAAGGCGACCTATGCTCCCACTGCCCTTCAGCGAGACCTGAACTGTATTGAGGGACATGTTTCGTACTCTAGCGGGCCTTAGCGATCTTGTCAACATACGTATTTTGCTCATAGTGCATCTGTGTACAGCACGTCGATTGCGGGACGTGCATGTCGTCGCCAGGCCGCGCCGACTTCGACCGTACGTTGAAGCCGAGGTCGCCACATCGATCGTCGCCGATCGCTCATCGGCGTCTCGAGCTACCCGTGGATAATGGGCATCGTGACGAATTGAGAGAACGAATCCGGAGAGACGCATGTCAACCGAATCTGCTCGACCGCCCCGCCTGCGCGACCTCGGCATCACCATCGGCACGCTGCCGCCCGGGCCACTCAACGCGATCACCGACGTCCCCGGCGTCCGCGTTGGCCTGACGACGCTGATCGAGGGGGACGGCCCCCTCGTCATCGGCAAGGGGCCGGTCCGCACCGGCGTCACCGCGATTCACCCGCACGAGGGCTCGGCGTTCCTGGAGCAGGCGCCGGCCGCGATGGGCGTCCTCAACGGGGCCGGCGAGATGACCGGCCGCGCGCTGGTGGACGAGTACGGCCTGCTCTCGACCCCGATCCTGATCACCAACACCCTCTCGGTCGGCGCCGTCCACCAGGCGACGGTCGAGTGGCTGAGCGAGCAGCACCCGGAGATCGGCCCGCAAGAGTGGGTCGCCCCGGTCATTGCCGAGACCTACGACGGCACGCTCAACGACATCGCCGGCCAGCACGTCCGCGCCGGGCACGTCCGCGCCGCGCTGGACTCCGCCACCGGCGGTCCGGTCGCCGAGGGCAACACCGGCGGCGGGACCGGCATGCTCCTCTTCGGCTTCAAGGGCGGCCCCGGCACCTCGTCGCGGACGGTCGAGGTCGACGGGAGGGTCTACACCGTCGGCGTCCTCGTGCAGGGCAACTTCGGCTCGCTGCCCGACCTGCTGGTGGACGGCGTCCCGGTCGGGCGCGAGCTTGAGCCGACAATTGGCGACCGCAACCTGCGCTTCCGCCCCCGGCCCAAGCCCGAGGGCTCAGTCATCACGATCATCGCCACCGACGCGCCGCTCTCCGAGCGCCAACTCGGCCGGCTCTGCCGGCGCGGCATGCTCGGCCTCGGCCGGGTCGGATCGACCGCCGGCCACGGCTCCGGCGACCTGCTGCTGGCCTTCTCGAACGCGCCGGAGAATCGCGTCCCCCGCTGGCCCGCCGGC
>DAOKZM010000205.1:0-5894 GCA_035325665.1 Thermomicrobiales bacterium
CCCTCGGATCGAACGTCTAGATGTGCAGTGGTCGGCCGAACACGTCGAGCGCGGCCTCGTGGATGACCTCGGAAATCGTCGGGTGCGGGTGGACGGTGATCGTCAGCTCCCAGGCCGTGGCCTCGAACATCATCGCCAGGCCGGCCTCGGCGATCAGCTCGGTGGCGTGGCCGCCCAGCAGGTGAACCCCGAGAATCTGGTCGGTGTCGCCATCGACGACAAGCTTGGCAAAGCCGACCGTCTCGCCCTCGATCCGCGCCTTGCCGTTCGCCGAGAGCGGGAACTTGCCGATCTGGACGTTGTAGCCGGCGTCACGGGCCTTCTTCTCCGTCAGCCCGACCGAGCCGATCTCCGGCGCGCAGTACGTCACCCACGGGATCTTCGAATAGTCGAGCGGGTGCGGCTTCTCGCCAGCGATCAGCTCGACGGCGACGACCCCCTGGTGCATCGCGGTGTGCGCGAGCTGCTGCTTGCCGGTCACGTCGCCGATGGCGTAGACGCCGGGCACGTTGGTGCGCATGTAGTCGTCGACCGCGATGTAGCCATCGACGACGCTGACGCCGACGTCCTCCAACCCCAACCCTTCGTGGTTGCCGTAGCGGCCGGTCGCGACCAGGAGCGCGTCGGCCTCGACGATCTCCTCCTTGCCGTCCGGACTGACCCGCATCTTGACGCCCGAGTTTGTGATCTCGAAGTCGTCCGCGGTCGGCCGGACGTTGGGGATAACGCGGATGCCGCGGCGCTGGAAGGCGCGGGTGAGGTCCTTCTGGACCTCCTCGTCCTCGTTCGGAGCGACGCGCCCGACGAGCGTGACCTCGCAATCGAAGTCTCGATAGGTGCTGGCGAATTCGAGGCCGGTTGCGCCGCCGCCACGGACGATCACGCGCTTGGGCAGCTCGGGGTTGGTGGTGGCATCGTCGCTGTTGAACACGCGCATCGGCTGCCAGTCGATGCCTTCGATCGGCCGCGGCGTCGAGCCGGTGTCGATGATGACGTTCTTCGCGCTCACCTCGCGCGACGAGCCGTCCTTGCCCTGCACCTTGATCGTCGTCGGCGAGGTCAGGATGCCGAAGCCCTCGATCGTCTCGATCTTGTGCTTGCGAAACAGGTACTGGATGCCCTTGTAGTTTTGCTCGACGATCTTGCGGGCGTACGCCATCGTGACCGAATAGTCGAGCGAGATGTCGCCGGGGGTGACGCCATACGTCGTAGCGCCCTTGACTGTCGCGGCAACCGACGCGCCCTTCAACAGCGCCTTCGCCGGAATGCAGCCGCGGTGGACGCAGGTGCCGCCGACGAGGTCCTTCTCGACGACCCCGACGCGCATGCCAAGCTGCGCGGCGCGGATCGCCGCGACGTAGCCACCGGTCCCGCCACCGAGAAAGAGGACATCGTACGCGTTCTGCTCCTGCGCCATTCCGACCTCGCTACTCCCATCCTGTCCACGCAACACCCGTCGTCGCGCGATCCGGCCCCGCACCCGTTGCGCGGCCATGGGGGCGCATCCTGAGCGCAGGTCACACGATCAAGCCATGCTCGGCTCGACGGCGCAGTCAGAGACAACACCCTTGGCTTGCAGTATAGCAGGGACCCCCATCTGCCCGGCCTCGCCGAGGCTCGACACTCGGCCGTTTTCCGCGTCCAGACGCCGAACTTGACTGGAAGTCAGCGGTCAAATCGGGTAAAATACGGGGGTCGATTCGATCGACGAGAAAGCGGGAGAAGATGACGATTACGAGTGTACGGACGGTAACCCCGCTGTCGACCTGGCGACGGATGGCCGAGAAGGCCGACCGCGAGGGGCTGCGGGCATATCGCCTCAACGGCGACCCTCGCTACTGGGCGGTATCGAGCAAGAGCGATCCGGCGACGGCCTACGAGGTCACCGTCCACGACGACGACCTGCTCTGCTCCTGCCGCGGCAGTGAGTTCCGATCCTACTGCAAGCACCGCGCGCTCGTGCTTCGCGAGCTCGGCGCAATCGACCAGGACCACCGCGCCGCCTGAGCGGGCGTCCCGTTCAGCCGCGGCTGGCGCTCAGGCGCCGGGCGGGTCGCCCGTTGAGCCCGGGACGACGCGGGTAGCCGTTGCCGAGACGCGGAGCCTGGCGGGCGCCTCGCGTGGGCGCAGCGCGAGATCCCACGCCGCCCACGACCACAGCCCAAGCAGCACGACCGTGCCGAGCGCGGCCGGCATGCGCGTTGATTCGACGTCGAGAAACATTAGGAAGGGGACCAACGAAAAGCTCACCCAGGTAACCGCCGTCACGCGACCCGCCGCCAGGTGCGCGCCGCGCTCGCGAAGTGCGGCGACCAGCAACCCGATGCCGATGAGCGCGATGACGCCGGTGTGGTAGTGGGCGTGCAGCGCGGTGAGGACCGTCGTGATCGCCAGCAGGCCGACGCCGCCGGCCGTCGCCTCGCGGCTGTCATACTGACGCCAGATCCAGGCAGATGCGCCGAGGATCGCCAGCGTCAGGACGATCACGGCCGGCGCCTGCCAGCCGGCCATATCTAGTGGGAGAACACGGAAGACGGCTGCCCGCACGTTCAGCATACCCCGGACGTTGATGACCGCCTCGCCGGCCGGGCCGGCCATGCGTCGCGAGACGGCCAATTCGTCGCGCACACCTCCGACCCCGATCAGCGCCACCGACGCGACGGCCTCAACGAGGCCGGCCAGCCCGGCCGCGACGACGGTCCGCCGCCGGCCGGTAACGAGCAGGTAGACGAGCGGGGCGAGGAGGAGCTGCGGCTTGAGCGCGAGCGCGGCCAGCGCGATTCCGGCGCGGCCCTCATTCCGTCGCCGCAGCTGAACGACGAAGATCGCGAATGCCGCAGCCAACAGCCCGTCCGCTTGGCCGAGCATCACCAGCGCAAAGAGCGGCATCGAGCCGGCGACCAGCGGAAGAATCGCTCGCCAGTCCACGCTGAACGTGGCGGCAATGCGCCGGATCGCGAATCCCACGGCGCCCAACCCAACCGCCATCCACACCGCCAGCGAGATGACCGGCGAGAGGAGCGCGAGGGGCAGCCCGACGATCGCCAGTGGCGGCGGAGCAAGGTATGGATGCATGACGCGGTCGTCCCAATGGACGCCGTAGCGCTCGGTAATCGGCAGCTGATACGCCCACTGGACACGGGTGTCGTAGAGCCGCCCCGCGTCGCCATGGAGCACCATGTCCGATGCGACCCAGGTCGTCAGGTAGTCCATCCCGACGTGGTCGAACGGACCGTCGCGGCGGAGCATCCCGGCGAGCACGACACACTGCAGGACGATGGTTGCGGTGATGGCCCATCTTGCGGCGGAGCTCACGAGCGGTCGATTCTCCTGATCGTGTCGATCCGCTCGCGCCCGGATTCCTCCGTCGACGGGCGGCGCCGGGCGATATCGCAGGGCCGGCGCCACCTACAGCCGGAGCGCGCGCAGGATGCTGTAAGATCGCTGCCCGACAGGAGCAGAAGCGTGTCGCGACGACCGGCCAACGACTACCAACCACATTCGGAGAACGATCACGCGACCGACTACGGTCAGCCATTTGGCTGGTGGGGTTCGCGCTGGACGCCGCGTGATGAGCACTCGTTGCTGTGGCTCATCGAGCGGGGCGCTCTCGACGTGCCGACCGCCGCTTTCCTATCCCTCGCCGTCGAGTCGCGCGCGTCCCTCCTGGTCGTCGCCGAGCCGCACGAGGCGGGCAAGACGACGCTGCTGACGGCGCTGCTCGACTTCCTCCCGGATGACAGCGAGCCGATCTTTCTGCGCGGCTGGTACGAGCGCTTCTCCTTCCTTGAGAAGGTCCCGCCCGAGCGCGCCTATCTGCTGTGCAACGAGATCAGCGCCCACCTGCCGACCTATCTCTGGGGGCAGGGGGCTAGGCGCGTATTCGACGCCGCGGCGGCGGGCTACCCGCTGGCGACGACGATGCATGCACGCTCGGCAGCCGACGCACTCGACCAACTGGTCGCCTACCCGCTGGACGTGCCCGTCGAGCAGGCCAGCCTGCTCGACCTCGTGGTCACGATCGGCGTCGGCTACGCTGGCAACCGCCTGCTGCGCCGAGTCGCGACGATCGAGCGGATCGTCCAGGAATCGGGCGGTCCGCGGATCGTCGAGCTGGCTCGCCGCGAGCCGCTGCGCGGCGAGATCGCCTACCAGACCGGCCGCTACGTCGCCATCCTGGCCGAACTCGGAGACCGAAGCGATCTCGACGCATCGGCGCTCCTCGCCAGGCGCGTGCGCCAGCTCGAGGAGTGGATCGCACGCGGCCTGGCGTCGGCCCGGTCGATCCGCGCCGAGATACTCGAAGCGCGGCGCTGAGCTATTGCGGGCAAACCGATCACCCGTAGAATGCCCCCAGTGGGCCGATCGCCCGCGGGAGCGAGACGAGTGAGGCGACCGGGATGAAGGATTACACCTCGTATAGCTACTGGCTGGAGACGTGTGGCGACGACCTGACCCCGCGCCCGGCGCTCTACGGGTCGGTCGACGTCGACGTCGCGATCCTCGGCGCCGGCTACACCGGCCTCTGGACCGCCTACTACCTGCTCGAGCACGATCCGTCGCTGAAGGTCGCCGTGCTGGAGGCAGAGGTTGCTGGCTTCGGCGCGTCGGGCCGCAACGGCGCCTGGTGCACGTCCGGCTTTCCGCTGGGCCTCTCGTCGTTGGACCAGCGCTACGGCCGCGACGCCGCGCTGGCCGTCCAGCGCGCGATGTGGGACGCGGTCGACGAGGTCGGAGCGCGGGCCGAACGCGAGGGGATCGACATCGACTGGCGCAAGGGCGGCGGCCTGCGCCTAGCGCGCGGCCCCCACCAGCTCCCGGCTATCGAGAGCTCGTGGGCGACGTATGAGGCGTTCGGAATTGCCGACCACTACGAGCTGCTCGACCAGCGCCAGACCGCCGAGCGGGTCAGCGTGACCGGCGCGCTCGGCTCGATCTACACTCCACATACCGCGACGATCCACCCCGGCAAGCTGGTGCGCGGGCTGGCGCGGGCGGCCGAGCGGCGCGGCGCGACGATCTACGAGCAGACGCGGGTAACTGACTTCACGACCGGCGCCTGGCCCGCGCTCCACACCGAGACGGGGCACGCCCGGGCGAAGACGATCGTGCTGGCCGGCGAGGCCTACATGAGCCAGCTCGACAAGACGCGGCGCGACGTGCTGCCGGCCTACTCGCTGATCACCCTGACCGAGCCGATCTCCGACGCCGACTGGCAGCAGATCGGCTGGGAGGCGCACGAGTGCGTCTCGTCGGTCTCCTACCAAGTCAACTATCTGTCGAGGACGATCGACGGCCGGATCATGTTCGGCGGTCGCGGCGCGCCCTACCGCTTCGGCTCGGCGATCCGCGACGAGTACGACCGGCACGCGCCGACCCACCGGATGCTGCAGGACAACGTCCGCGAGTGGTTCCCGATGCTGCACGGCGTCAAGTTCACCCACTCGTGGGGCGGGGCGCTGGGCTGGTCGCGCGACTACATGCCGACGATGCGCTTCGACCCGCGCGAGAACGTCGCGACGGCCGGCGCTTATACCGGCGCCGGGGTCGCAACTGCCAACCTGAGCGGCCGGGTACTGGCCGATCAGATCCTCGGGCGCGACACCGACCTGACCCGTCTGCCGATGGCGACCCACGAGCTGCGTCGCTGGGAGCCGGAGCCGTTCCGCTTCCTCGGCGTCCGCACGGTCCAGCGGGGGTTCGCCCGTATCGACGAGAAGGCGGAGCGCACCGGCGTCGCCCCGGACGGGCGGTCGCTGGCTGAGCGGCTGACGCGGCACTGACGCGCCACGCTTGACAGCCCCCGTCGCAGGGGTACGATTGGTCGCAGCGCGACGGCGCCCAGGCGAGCGCCGCGACCTCTCATCGCCCTCATCACGCCACAGCCAACGGAC